>JAEVZM010000158.1 GCA_023392225.1 Pseudomonadota bacterium | reverse complement strand
GGCGGGGGTGAGCAATAACACGCGGCGGTTGATCTTGGCGCGGCTCTGCGCCGGGCCGGTTCAGGACGCCGCGATCGCGGCGCGGATGCGGTCATCGTTGACCGCTTCGGGCTTGCGGCGCGTGCGGCTCCGCTCGCCGGTGACCGAGACGGCGGGATCGCCCTCGACGGTGACCCGCCGCATCCGCCGCCGTGCGTTGCCGTAGTCGTTGATCGCGTAGTGCTGGGTCGAGCGGTTGTCCCAGACGGCAACGTCGTTCGCCTGCCAGTGCCAGCGCACGGTGTTCTCGAGCTTGATCGAGCGGTTCTGCAGGATCTCGAAGATGCGGGTCGATTCCTGCGTCGACAGTCCGGTCAGCTTCTTGATGAAGTGGCCGAGCAGCAGCGAGCGCTCGCCGGTCTGCGGGTGGACGTGGACCACCGGATGCTCGGCCTCGAACACCGCGGAGACGAAGACGTTCTCGTGGTGCTTGAGGCGCTCGGCTTCGACATTGGCGCGGGTCGCGGCGTAGTCGTAGTCGTTCGTGTGGATCGCCCAGAGCTGCTCGGCGAGCTGCTTCAGCGCCGGCGAGAGTTGCTCGTAGGCGGCGATCGAGTTGGCCCAGACGGTGTCGCCGCCGAAGGCCGGGACCTCGACCGCGCGGAGCACGGAGACCTTCGGGAACGCCTCCACGAAGGTCACGTCGGTGTGCCAGGAGTCGGCGCGGCCGCCACCGCCCTGCGAGTCGAGCTCGAAGATGCGCGTCCCCTTCGGTGCCGGCACCGTGGGGTGGGCCACGACCTTGCCGAAGCGCGCGCCGAAGGCTTCCTGCTCGGCGTCGTCCAGATGGTCCTGGGCACGGAAGAAGACGACCTTGTGCTTGAGCAGCGCGCGCTCGATCTCGGCGAAGGTGGCGTCGTCGAGCGACCCCGAGAGCCGCACGCCGGTGACCACGGCGCCGATCCGCCCAGCGACCTGCTCGACCCCGATGCGCTCGAACGGCTTGTCGAGTGCGATGACCTGACCTGACATTGTCCTGTTCCTTGTCCAACGGGCCGGGAAGTCGGCCCTCTACTCTCCTTCCGCATGCGCCGTGCCATTCCGGAAAAGCGCTGAAGACGGCCAATTCCGCGCCTCCGGCACCGGCCGGACTGTGGGACTGGCAACAGCTCCTGGTGGTTTCCCGACAGCCAAGCCGGGAACGACCGGAGCCGCGTCCCGGGACGGGCAGGGGGAACGGCGGGGGATGTCAGCCCGGCAAGACGTTGCGCGGCGCCAGCGTCGTACAGGACGTTCGTTCTTCCATAAGACGAGTAAAACGATCTAGATTATCGTGAATCGAGACGAGGATGGACCATGCAGGACCTCTACGCCCTCGTGCCACGCGGTGGTGCGACCACCGAACGGGTCGTCACGCTCGATCCGCGTCCGGCCGGCAACCGCCAGGCGGTGCGGGCCAATGCGATGGTGCTCGGCGATCCCGGATCGGCCGACATCCGTGCCGACCTCGACCGGCTTGCGCCGAGCGACGCCAGCCTCGTGCTGATCGGCGAGACCGGCAGCGGCAAGGAGGTCGCAGCCCGCTACATCCACGACCGCTCGGCCCGGCGGACCGGGCCGTTCCTCGCCGTCAACTGCGGTGCCGTGGTCGAGAGCCTCGTCGAGGCGGAGTTGTTCGGCTACGAGAAGGGCGCCTTCACCAATGCGCTGAGGACCCAGCCTGGCTGGTTCGAGGCAGCGCATGGCGGGACGCTCCTCCTCGACGAGGTCGGCGACCTGCCGCTGCCGCTGCAGGTGAAGCTGCTGCGCGTGCTCCAGGAGCGCGAGGTGGTGCGGGTCGGCGCCCGGATGCCGATTCCGGTCGATGTCCGGGTCATCGCCGCGACCCATGTCGACCTTGCTGCCGCGGTCGCATCAGGGCGTTTCCGCCAGGACCTCTATTTCCGGCTCAACGTTGCCTCGATCCGCATTCCGCCGCTCCGCGAGCGTCCCGGCGATCTTCGCGTGCTCAGCGACCACTTCCTCGCGCACTACTGCGGCAAGCTGCAGCGACCGAGCCTGTCGCTCGGCGAGCCGGCACGCCGGGCGCTCGCCGGGCACACCTGGCCGGGCAACATCCGCGAGCTCGAGAACGTGATCCACAGCGCGGTGCTGCTCGCACCGGGGCCGGTGATCGAAGCCACGGACCTCCGCTTCGCCTCGATGGCCGGCGACCCGCAGGCCCAGACGCTCGAAGAGGAGCTCGGCGCGATCTTCGCGCGCAGTCTCGCGCGGGGCGAGCCGGGCCTCCTCGACCGGGTGACGCGGCTCCTTGTCATGACCGGCTACGAGATGAGCGAGGCGAACCAGGTCCGGGCCGCCGAGCGGCTCGGCATCAGCCGGAACGCGATGCGGACCCACCTCGCCAATCTCGGCGTCATCGCCGGCCGGGCGCCGCGGCGCGGCTGAGCGGGACGGGCCGAGGGCGCGAACGATTCCGAATTCCTTCCACACGGACTTCCCTCGGATCACGTCCATCCCGCGCCACCGCCAGCGCGATACCCGCCCGTCGCGGCGCCAGTTGACTCGCGTCCGATCTGCTGGTCTTCTGGTCTGACCACGAGGGGCGCGGATGGAACTCTCTCCCATCAGGAAGTCGACGTCGGTCCAGCAAGCTGCGGACCAGATGATCTCCATGATCCGCCGCGGCGTCTGGAAGCCCGGTGACCAGCTTCCGTCGGAGCGCGATCTGGTCGAGAAGTTCGAGGTGGGTCGCTCGACCGTCCGTGAGGCCCTCCAGATCCTCTCGACGCTCAACGTCGTACAGGTCATCCCGGGGCAGGGCAGCTTCATCAAGGCCGTCGGGCCGGACGATCTCTTCCGCCCCGACCTCATCAGCCTCCTGATCAACGACGCCGCGATCCTCGACGTGATCGAGACGCGCGAGATGATCGAGCCGCACACGATCCGGCTCACCTGCCTCAGGATCACCGACGACGAGATCGAGGCGGTCGAGCGGCTTCTCGACCACCACGAGAAGACCTTGGTCGCCGGTGGCGATGTCGCCCATGACGCGATGATGTTCCACATCATGCTGGCGGAAGCGTCGCGCAACGCGGTGGCGCTCACCTTCATCCGCTCCCTGCTCGAGCTCCTCCAGGAGCATCGCTGGCGGGACAATCCGGAAGCGCTCAAGCAGCGCGAGCTCCGCGAGCATCGCGAGCTGCTGGAACTTGTGCGGATGCGCGATGGCGAGGCCGCGTCCCGCTACCTCGTCCGGCACATCGTCGATTCCGCCGTGATCGATGCATCCGACCGTCGTGGCGCGGGGGACGCCGACACGCCTGAAACCACGGGCCATTCCGGCCGACACCTGGAAAGAGGGGAACCACGATGACTGGGACTACGGAAAGACCTCGCGGCCTGCGGGCGCGCTGGGCCGCGATGCTGTCGTCGGTCCTGATGCTCGGCGCGGTACAGGCCGCTCCGGTGCTGGCGGCCGACGATCCGATCGACGTCACCTTCATCATCTACACCGCCGCCGGCGATCCGTTCTGGGATCCGGTCATCACCGGTGCCAAGGAAGCGGCCGGAGACCGCGGCGTGAACGTCGACATCCAGTATGCCGACAGCGACCCGGTGAAGCAGAACAACCTCATCGAGACGGCGATCGCCAACGGCGTCGACGGCATCGCGGTGGTCAACTACCTGCCCGACGCCTTCACCGACAACATCGCCAAGGCGCGTGCCGCCGGCATCGGCGTGGTCACCTTCGACACCGACGATCCCCGGCCCAATGCCACCGAGAGCCAGGCCTATGTCGGCCAGGACCTCTTCGCCGCCGGACAGCGGATCGCGAAGAAGATGATCGAGGCGGGCCAGCTGAAGAGCGGCGACCACGTCGTCGCCCCGGTCGAGGACCCGGACGCCTTCTACGGCGTCGAGCGCTATCGCGGCATCAAGTCGGTGCTCGACGAGGCCGGCATCACCTCCGAGCGGCTCGACGCCACGCCCACCATGGCGACCGCGCTCACCCGCATCTCGCAGTACCTCGTCGGCAACGACAAGACCAAGGCAGTGATCGGCCTCGGCAGCGTCGTCACCGAGGTCGCGCCGCAGGCGGCCAAGGAAGCCGGCGTCGACATCGCGGTCGGCGGCTTCGACCTCAGCCCCGGCATCATCGATTCGATCATCGCCGGCGACATGGTGGCGACCGTCGACTCGGGTGCCTACTACGAGGGCTATATGCCGATCGTGATGCTCTACTACTTCGCCAAGTATGGCATCCCGCCGGCGAGCATCCCGATCGGCGGCACGGTCATCGACGCGAGCAACGCCGAGCTCGTCAAGGAGTTCGCCGGCACCTACCGCTAGGCGAAACCCGGCGCCGGCCGAGCCACTGCACGAGAAGCCGGCGTCGAGATCACTTGCGAAGGCGGAGCATGTCCCGCCCGCCTTCGCTCTTCCCCCCGGGGGCATCCGCGATCCCAGAGTATGACCGACATCGCCACCGACACCGCGATTCAAGCGCCGCAGGGCCGGCTCAGGCGCTTCATGCGCGAGCCGATCGCCAGCATCCTGCTTCTCTTCATTCTCCTGCAGTTCGTCTGCATCGTCGCCGGGCTGCTGTTCCCGGACTCCTTCCGGTATCTCAGCGGCACCAATGTCGAGCTGCTGATGAAGGCCATTCCGATCCTCGGGATCATCTCGCTCGGCGTCGGCGTCCTGATGATCACCGGCGAGTACGACCTGTCGGTCGGCTCGGTGTACACGCTCGCTGGCTACACCACCGCCATCGTCTTCACGGCGGGATACTCGGTTCCGGTCGCGATCCTCGCCACCTTCGCCATCGCGATCGCCATCGGCATCGCCAATGGCCTCGTGACCACCCGCGCCGGCATCCCGTCCTTCATCACGACCATGGGCAGCATGCTGGTGGTGCGCGGTGCGGTGCGCTGGCTGTCCGAGTTCGGCTCGGTGTCGTTCCGCCCGCCGCCGGAGGTCTCGGCGATCTTCACCGGCTCGGTGGCCGGCATCGCGGCGCCGTTCATTTGGTTCCTCGGAATCGCCGTGCTCGCCTGGCTGCTCCTCCACCGCAGCAAGCTCGGCAACCACATGTTCCTCGTCGGCGGCAACGAGCGCACCGCAACGGCGGTCGGCATCCGCAGCCAGCGCGTCAAGGTGATCGCCTTCGCCATCTGCAGCCTCACCGCGGCGCTCGCCGGCGTCATCTCGATCGCCCGTGTCGGCACGGCGACGCCGTCCCAGGGCGTCGGGCTGGAGCTGCGCGCCATCGCCGTCTGCGTCATCGGCGGCCTGGCACTCTCGGGCGGCCGCGGCACGGTGCTCGGCATCGTGGTCGGCGCGTGCCTCCTCTACATGGTCGAGGACGTGCTGCTGCTACTGCGTGCGCCGGGCTTCTATCTCGACGTCTTCGTCGGCGCGATCCTGGTCGTTGCCGTCATCATCAACACCTGGATGACCCGCCGGAGCAGCCGATGAGCGCGACCGCCGTGCCGGATTCCGCCCCGCCAATGCTCGAGCTGCGCAACGTCTCGAAGCAGTACGGCCACGTTCAGGCGCTTTCCGATGCCTCCTTCACCATCGGCCGCAACGAGATCGTCGGCCTGCTCGGCGACAACGGTGCCGGCAAGTCGACGCTGGTCAAGATCATGTCCGGGGTCGAGTTTCCCGATAGCGGCCAGGTCTTTCGCGACGGACGCGAGGTGGCTATCCGCTCGCGGAAGGACTCCGAGCGGCTCGGCATCGAGACCATCTACCAGGACTCGGCGCTGGTCGGGTCGGCCTCGATCATGCGCAACTTCTTCGCCGGTCGGGAGCTGACCCGGGGCTTCGGGCTGCTCGATACGCGGCGCATGAATGACGTGGTGATGGACCAGCTCACCAACGTCGTGCGCATCTCCGGCATCAACTCGCCCGACATCCCGGTCGAGGCGTTGTCCGGCGGCCAGCGCCAGGCGGTGGCGATCGCCCGGGCGGTGTACTTCAAGACGGCGATGATGCTTCTCGACGAGCCGACCAGCGCGCTTTCGGTGCGCGAGACCGACAAGCTCCTCGCCCATCTCGGCGAGCTGAAGCAGGAAGGCGTGTCGGCGGTGTTCATCACCCACAACCTCTACCACGCCTACGAGCGCTGCGACCGCTTCACCATCCTCTCCCACGGCAAGGTCATCCGGAATCTCCTGAAGTCGGAGACGAGCGTGAGCGAGCTCAACGAGATCATCGTGAAGTACTGAGGCCGCGATGGAGATCCGCTGCATCCATCCTGCTCGCGCCGTCCTCGCCGAGGGCGCCCTCTGGTCGCCGGACGGCCTCCTCCACGTGACCGGCCGCTGCGTCTCCATGGAGGAGGGCGGTTCAAAGGCGGCGGCGCTCGCGGGCGGCCTGTTCGCGATCGACGTCGGCGTCTCGGGACTGCGCGAGACGCCCTTTGCAGGCTGATGCCGAGGATGACGACATGACGAGACTGGACGGACGGGTGGCGATCGTGACGGGCGCCGGGCGCGGCATAGGCTTCGGCATCGCCCGGGCATTCTCGGACGAGGGCGCCTCGGTGGTGCTGGTCGACCGCGATGCCGCGATGCTCGAGGCTGCGCGCGGTCGGATCGGTGCGGACCGGAAAGTCGAGGCCGTGGCGGCCGATGTCTCCGTCGCCGCCGACATGGAGCGCGTGGCGGCGACGG
>JAEVZM010000110.1 GCA_023392225.1 Pseudomonadota bacterium | reverse complement strand
CGACGCCGGCGCGGTAGTTGTCGGTCAGCTCGAGCCCGGCCCGGCCGTTGAACACCGCCATCCGCCCCTCCAGCGCCTCGATCAGCCGGGCGACGGTGAGCGCGTTGCTCTCGGCCTTGACGATGCTGATGTTGGGATGGGCGCGGTTGATGGCGACGAGGCTCGCCTGGCTGAGCCCGACGCCGAGGAACTCGGGCGCGTTCTGGAGCGCGACGGGGAGGTCCACCGAGTCGGCGACGGCGCCGAAGAAGCGCATCAGCTCGCCCTCGGCGATCGGCGGGCGCGGCGGCTGGAGGATCAGCCAGGCGGCACCGGCTTCGGCCGCGAGCCGGGCGCTCTCCTTCATCTCGGCGACGGTGGCGTCGGAGAGGGTGACGGCGAGCGGCAGCCGGTCGCCGAGGTCGGCCTTCACCCAATCGACCAGCGCATGCCGCTCGGCGCGGGTCAGCTTGCCGGCCTCGGTGCCGAGCCCGAGCATGGCGATGCCCGACGCGCCGGCGGCGACGGCCGCCGCGATCTGCCGCGTGATGGCGTCCCGGCGCAGCTGCCCCGCCGCGTCGAAGAAGGCATAGAGCATCGGATAGGTGCCGCGGACGGCCATCACTCCCCTCCCGTTCCCCCCACGATCCGCGGCCTGTCGGCCGTCTCTGCTTGTGGGGCGCCATCCTCCGATCGGTCGCAAAACTTGTCAAACAAATATTTGTCTGGCAAGATTTCCGGCATGGCGCGTCCCGCTTCTGCTCCGCCAATTGCGGAGGGGCTGCGCATGCACATCGTTTTCACGTGTTCCACGGCTTTCCCCATCCTGTCGGGGTTCGCGCGAGATGCGGAAAAAGCCGCAGAATTCCGCGTCGCAAGGGTTTGTGACGCGGTTACGGACGGCATTCGGCCCGATCGAGGCCGCTTGACCTTCCGCCCGAGACGTGTTGACGTTTTCATGGCCGGGCCCCAAGCGACCGGCTCAGGAGGCGCGCGGGAGGAATGCGCGTCCCCCGAGGGGAGGATGAGGATATGACCAGCGGTGCGGTTCGCAGCCGTGGCAGCGGAAGTGACGGCGCATGAGCGCAACGCCGTCAGTCACGCCTGAGCCGTTGATCAGCGCCCGCGGGGTTTCCAAGTCGTTCGCCGGCGTCGAGGTGCTGCGTGACGTCGACCTCGACCTCTATCCCGGTGAGATTCACGCGCTGCTCGGCGAGAACGGGGCCGGCAAGTCGACCTTCTCGAAGATCCTCGCCGGTGTCTTCCGGCCGACCCGCGGCACGATCACGCTGTCCGGCAAGCGCGTCGACGTCTCGAGCCCGATCGAGGCCCAGCGCCTCGGCATCACGCTGATCCACCAGGAGCCGATCTCCTTCCCTGACCTCAGCGTCGCCGAGAACCTCGTCATCGGCCGCACCGAGGACGGCCCCCTGTCGTGGGTGCGCTGGAGCGACCAGATGCAGGAGGCCCGCCGGCTGATCGACCAGCTCGGCGTCGACATCGACGTGGCGCAGCCGATGCGCGGGCTCTCGATCGCCGACCAGCAGATGGTCGAGATCGCCCGCGCACTCGCCGGCGACAGCAGCCTCATCATCATGGACGAGCCGACCGCGGCGCTGACCCCGAAGGAGGTCGAGACGCTGTTCTCGATCGCCCGGCGGCTCCGGGATGAGGGCCGCACGATCATCTTCATCTCGCACCGGCTCGAGGAGGTCCGTGCGCTGACCGACCGCGTGACCATCTTCCGCGACGGCAGCAAGGTCGCGACCGAGACCATCCACGACCTGACCGACGCCGACATCATCCGCCAGATGATCGGCCGGCCGCTGCGCGAATACATGCACAAGCACAGCGCAACCATCGGCGACGTCGCGCTGAAGGTGGACGGCCTCTCCAAGGCCGGGTTCTTCGACGACGTCAGCTTCGAGGTGCGAAAGGGCGAGATCGTCGGCCTCGGCGGCCTGGTCGGCGCCGGGCGGACGGACGTGGCGCGCGCCATCTTCGGCGTCGCGCCGGCCGACGAGGGGACCATCTCGATCGACAGTAGGCTGGTCGAGATCCCCGACCCGCCGACCGCCATCGGGCTCGGCCTCGCCTTCGTGCCCGAGGACCGGGCGGTGGCCGGCATCTTCAGGACGCTCTCGGTCGAGGAGAACATCACCGCCGCGATCCCGAAGCAGATCGCGCCGGGCGGCATCATCAAGCGTGCGCTCGAGAAGGCGCTGGCGCAGGAGTCGATCTGCAAGCTTCGCATCCGCCTCGCCTCGATGCGCCAGCCGATCGGCGAGCTGTCGGGCGGCAACCAGCAGAAGGCGATCCTGGCGCGCTGGCTCCTGACCGATCCGAAGGTGCTGATCCTCGACGAGCCGACCCGCGGCATCGACGTCGGCGTCAAGGCCGAGTTCTACGAGATGATCGGCGAGCTCGCCGAGAGCGGCCGGGCGATCCTCCTCATCTCGTCGGAGCTGCCGGAGCTGATCTCGCTCTGCGATCGCGTGCTGGTCATGTCGGAGGGACGCCTCACCGCCGACCTGCCGCGCGGCGACGCGACGCAGGAGAGCATCATGCACGCGGCCGTGCCACGCAGCACCGCGGCGGCCGCCGCATGAGCGCGCTCGGCATGCTCCTCCGGCGCCGCGAGGCGGGCATCTTCGTGATGATCGTCCTCTTCTGCCTGTTCGTCGGCTTCCAGAAGCCGCAGTTCCTGACGCTCAACCAGCTCCGCATCATCCTCCTGCTCACGCCGCTGATCATGATCGCGGCGATGGGCCAGATGATGGTGCTCGTCGCGCGCCACGTGGACCTCTCGATCGGCTCGATCCTCGGCTTCTCGGCGATGGTCAGCGGCCTGCTCTACCGCTTCGACGAGACCGCCTTCGGCTTCAACGTGCCGTGGTGGACCGGCATCCCGCTGTCGATCCTGGTCGGCGCGATCCTCGGCTTCGCCAACGGCATGCTGGTGCAGCTGTTCCGCCTGCCCTCGATCATCGTCACGCTCGGCACGATGAGCCTTTATCGCGGTCTCACCTTCATCATCTCGGACGCGCGCCAGATCGACCGGCAGTGGATCCCGTCCGAGATCAAGGGCCTGTCGCAGAGCTCGATCATCGGCCTGCCGAAGGACTTTCCGATCGCCGGCGGCTTCAACATCCCCTGGATCGTGATCATCGCCTTCGCCGTGGCGATCCTGACCCACATCTTCCTCGCCCATACCCGGATGGGCCGCCAGATCTACGCGATCGGATCCAACCCCGTCGCGGCGCCGCTCCGCGGCATCAACGTGGCGCGGGTCACGGTGCTCGTCTTCACGCTGTCGGGGGCGCTGTCGGGCCTCGCCGGCATCATGTATGCGAGCCGCTGGGGCTTCGTGAACCCGTCCAATACCGGCTTCGGCTTCGAGTTCCAGGTGATCGCCGCCGTGGTGATCGGCGGGGTCTCGATCAATGGCGGCGTCGGCACGGTGCTCGGCACGGTGCTCGGAGTCCTGCTCCTCGGCTGCGTCGCGGCGGCGCTGCCGCTCCTCGGCATCCCGGGCACCTCGCAGGCCGCGATCTACGGCGCCGTCATCCTCGTCGCGCTGCTCATCGACCGCACCGTGCGGCAGCAGGGCATCGTCAGCCTCAAGCGGGTGCGCGCATGACAGCGACCGACACGACACGCGGCAGCTCGACGACCCGCGATGCGGCGCCGGCCCGGCCGCGCTGGCAGGTGGTGCTGGTGCGCCCGGAGACGATGACCTTCATCCTCCTCGTCCTCGGCATCGTCGCAGGCTCGCTCCTGTCGCCGTTCTTCCTCGACGTCGGCTACATCCTCAGCAGCTTCACGCTCTACGCCGAGTTCGCCATCGTCGCGCTGGTGCTCACCATGGTGATCATCGCCGGCGAGATCGACCTCTCGCCGGCGGCGAACATGGCGCTCTCGGCCTGCATCTTCGCCTGGCTCCAGCAGGCCGGCGTGCCGATGCCGCTGGCGATCCTCCTGGGGCTGGCCTCGGGCGTGCTGATGGGGGCGATCAACGCCTATTTCGTCATTGCCCTCCAGCTGCCCTCGATCATCGTCACCATCGGCACGCTGACCCTTTATCGCGGCCTCGCCCAGATCATCGCCGGCGACAAGTCGATCCGCGTGCCCGACTGGTTCATCGGCATCGACAAGATCATGATCCTCGGCCTGCCGCTGCCGGTGGTGATCTTCGCGCTGCTCGCGATCGTGCTCGGGCTGGTGCTCGGCGGCACGATCTACGGCCGCCAGATCTACCAGATCGGCACCAACGAGGTCGCGGCGCGCCATGCCGGCATCCGCAGCGCGCGGATCAAGCTGAGCCTCTTCCTCCTCATCGGCCTCGTCGCGGCGGCGGCGGGCATCATGACCGCCTCGCGGCTCGGCTCGGTCCGCTACGACCTCGGCCTCGGCGGCGAGCTGCAGATGGTGCTGATGGCGATGCTCGGCGGCACCTACATCTTCGGCGGCCGGGGCAGCATCCTCGGCACGTTCCTCGCGGCCTGGCTCCTGGTCATCGTCTCGACCGGCATGATCGTCGCCAACGTCCTGCCGGCGACCCAGCTCTGCGTTCTCGGCGTCCTTCTGATCGTCTCGATCATCGCCACGAATTTCATCTATTCCCGCACCCAGAGGTGACAGGGGCATCGCCGCGGAAGCGGCACATAACAGGAGGAATCGACGTGTTGAAGAAGCATCTCCTCGCCGGTCTTGGCCTCGGTCTTGGCCTCGCCATGGCGACCAGCGCCTATGCCGCGGACCCGATGAAGATCGTCTATATCGGCAAGAACACCGGCAATCCGTATTTCGATTCGATCAGCGGCGGCTTCGAGGACGCCTGCAAGGAGCTCGGCTGCGAGTACGAGTTCGTCGCCCCCGCGACCGCCGAGGCCACCTCGCAGATCCCGTTCATCGAGGCGCAGATCCAGCGCGGCGTCGACGTGATCGCGATCGCCCCGAACAGCCCCGACGCCATGAACCAGGTGCTCGACTCGGCCCGCGAGAAGGGCATCCTCGTCCTCTCGGTGAACGGTGACCTGGTTGGCAACGAGAGCCACCGCGACGCCAACATCCTTCCGGTCGACTTCACCAAGACCGGCCCGAACCAGGTCGAGCTGATGGGCTCGCTGATCGACTACAAGGGTGAGATCGCCATCCTCTCGGCGACCACCGAGGCGCCCGACCAGAACACCTGGATCGCGGCCATGAAGAAGACTCTCGAGGAGAACCCCAAGTACAAGGACATGAAGCTCGTCGCGACCGTCTACGGCGATGATCAGCCGGAGAAGTCGACGACCGAGATGGAGGCGCTCCTCTCCAACTATCCCGACCTCGTCGGCGTGATCGCGCCGACCACCGTCGGCGTCGCCGCCGCCGCCCAGGTCGTCCAGCAGCGCGGCATCGCCGACACCGTGCACGTCACCGGCCTCGGCCTGCCGAGTGAGATGCGCGACTTCGTCAAGGACGGCACCGTGACCGCGTTCCAGCTCTGGTCGCCCTACAACGAGGGCTGGCTCGCCGCCTACTTCGCCGACGGCGTCCGCAAGGGCACGATCAAGAACGAGGTCGGCCAGACCTTCGAGGTCCCGAACCTCGGCTCGATCACCATCCTCGACACGAACGTGATCAACACCCAGGCCGAGCGCACCACGTTCGACGCCGACAACATCGACGACTTCACCTTCTGAGGTCGTCGCCACGCACGAGGGACGGGCGCCGGGG
>JAEVZM010000106.1 GCA_023392225.1 Pseudomonadota bacterium | reverse complement strand
CCCCGGGCCGCGGGCGCGGCGCCGGACACGGGCCCGGCCGAGCACCAGGTCGCGATAGGCGCGGCCCGATTCGCCGACGAAGCCGTCGGCGATCTCGTCCTGCTCGTCGCGCGGGAGGCGATTGAGGGCGAGATGGCGGATCGCGCCCCGCAGCGGGCGGAACGGTTGCGCGAGGAGCACGGCCGGCGCGGCGATGGCGAAGAAGGGCAGCGCTGCGGCCGTGATCGGGACGCGCCCGCCCGGCAGCGGCGCCAGCAGCACCAGCGCGGCGACGCCCACCTCAGCAGCTACCATCCGCGCCACCAGCCCGCCCATGGAGTGCCCGATCAGCACGGGTGGCGCTTCGAGGCCGGCGACGACTTCCCGCATGGCGGCGACATAGGCGTCGAAACCGGACCGGCGGAGCACCGCTCGTTCGCTCGGGGCATGGCCGGGCAGGGCCGGCGCGCGGCAATCGTAGCCGGCGTCCTCGAACATCGTCCGCCATGCGGCGAAGTGCTCGGGCTGGCTGCAGGCGCCGTGAACGAGGACGACCGGTGGCCGTCCACCGGCGGCGCCGGCGTTCATCCGGCGCGCGGCCGCTCCTCGCGGAGCGCCGCCGTGATCGCCGCGAACAGCGGATGAGCGGCGAGCTCTTCAATCGCGACCGGCGATTTTCTCCGCCAGTTGGGGTGCTCGTGCACGGTGCCGGGGATGTTGACCTGGTCGAGCGCGCCGGCGAGGTCCTCGAGCGAGGCCGCCACCAGCCGCGAGGGCGTGCGGGCGATCAGGCGATGGACGGCCACCGTCAGGGAGTCGGGAGGCGCGAAGGGCGGCTCGGCCTCGCCATGCATGACGCTGGTGAGCTCCGGCGGCAGGAGGCCCTCGCCCTCGAGAAGGCCGAGCAGCCGCCGACGCTCATGGGCGCGGCCCGCCTGCTCGCCAGGCAGCGCGTCGGGCGCGATCATGCCGATGCCGGCGCGAGTCACCAGGTCATGGCCGCTCCACCAGCCGGCGAAGGTCTGGGTGTCGTGGGTGGTGACGCAGGCGAGCGCCTCCCGCGGATAGGCCGAGGGCGGCAGGAAGAAGTCGTCGCGCTTCTCGAAGAACAGCACGCGGTAGCTCTGGATGTCGGCCTGGTGCATGGCGTGGCGGAAACCATCCGGGACGATGCCGAGGTCCTCGCCGATGACGATCGCATGGCGGGCGCCGGAGACGGTCGATACCGTCCGCACCAGGTCGGCGAAGGGATAGCGAACATAGGCGCCATCGCCAGCGGTGAATCCTCTGGCGATCCAGAACAGGCGGTAGAGGCTCATCGCGTGGTCGATGCGGAGCGCCCCGGCGTGGCGCAGCACGCCGTCGAGCGCGTCGCGGATGGGCTGGATGTGGCGCTCGGCGAGCACGGTCGGCGAGATCGGCGACAGGCCCCAGTCCTGGCCGGCGCTGTTGAAATAGTCCGGCGGGGCGCCGATCCGCGCGTTGGGAACGACCAGCGTCCGGTCCGCCCAGGTGGCCGAGCCGTCGGGCGCGACGCCAACGGCGAAGTCGAGATAGAGGCCGATGCGCATGCCGGCGGCCCGGGCGCGGTCCTGTGCCTCGCCGAGCTGGCGGTCGGCCACCCACTGCAGGAAGCAATGGAACATGATGCGGTCGTGGCGGTTGGCGGCGAAGGCCTTGACCGCGTCGCCGGCCGGCGTGTGGAAGTCCTCGGGCCAGCCGGGCCACGTAGCACCGTGGCCGCGCTCGACCATGTCCTCGGACAGGGTCTCGAAGAGCGCATGGAGGTAGAGCGCCTCGCCTTCCTCGGCGACGAAGCTGTGGAAACTGGCGACGAGCGCTTCGTCGCCGTCGTCGGCGAATAGCTGCCACAGGCGGGCGAGCGCCTCACGCTTGAGAGCCCCGACCATGGCGTAGTCGACCACGTCGCCGGCACGGACCGGTTCGGGCATGTCGAGCGCATCGCCGAGCCGCTCGGCGCCGGGCGCCTTGTCGACGGCGATGTAGAGCGGGTTGAGAAACTGCCGGTGCGATGGCCAGAACGGGCTGCAGCCCTCCGGCGCGGCGAGCAGCAGCGCATGCAGCGGGTTGACGCCGAGGAAATCGGCGCCGGCTGCCGCGGCGATCTCGGCGAGGCGGCCGAGGTCGTCGAAGTCGCCGATGCCCCAGTTGCGGCCGGAGCGGAGCCCGTAGAGCTGGCAGGCGATGCCCCAGCAGCGTCCGTCGGCCAGCCAGTCGGGCATGTGGCAGCGGACGCCGTCTGGCACCTCGAGTCCGCCGAAGGAGACCGGCTGCAGCGCGGCGAGGCTGCCGGCGATCTCGTCCGAGTCGCCGCAGGCGATGCCCATCGCCGCGAGCAGCCCACGCACCGCATCGTCGGGAACATGGATCGCCTCGCCGGTGAGGGCGGTGTAGTCGCGGACGATGCCGGCCCCGGTCGCGAGGCGGTCGAGCGCATCCGACACGGTCAGCTCTCCTCGCAGCTGAAGAGCAGGACGGATCGGCCTTCGAGCGAGACGGTGGCGCCGCCGGGCAGGGCTTCCTCGCCCGGGTCGATGACCGAGCGGCCGCTGTCGACGCACAGCCGCCAGCTGCATTCGCCTTCCTTCGGCAGCATGAACGAGACCGGGTCGTGCCAGGCGCTGGCGAGAAGGAGCAGGCGGCTGCTGGCATCGCGCAGGAGGAGCCCGATCACCCGGGCATTGCCGTCGCCCCAGGAGGCGTCGTCCATCTCCCGGCCGTCGGGGCGAAGCCAGACGACGTCACGGGTGCCGTCGCCGTCGATCGCCCTGCCATGGAGGAAGTTGCGCTCGCGAAGCAGGGGATAGCGCTTGCGGATGTCGATCAGGCCGCGGACGAAATCGCTGAAGGCGACGTCGCGCTCCGACAGTCCGGTCCACTTCAGCCAGGTCAGCTCGTTGTCCTGGCAGTAGGCGTTGTTGTTGCCGTCCTGGCTGTGGCCGATCTCGTCGCCCTGCAGGATCATCGGCGTTCCCTGCGAGAAGAGGAGGGTCGCCATCACCGCCCGCCGCA
Organism: Pseudomonadota bacterium; assembly: GCA_023392225.1. Lineage (GTDB taxonomy): Bacteria > Pseudomonadota > Alphaproteobacteria > Rhizobiales > Kaistiaceae > Bauldia. Next base: position 5,945 of record JAEVZM010000106.1, on the reverse strand, counting down.
GGCGGTCGCGCAGCTCGAGGATCGCCGGGTCGCTGGTCGGGCCCTCGACGCCGCAGTTCCAGCTCCGGTTGTCGTCGTGGCCGTCGCGGTTGTCCTCGAGGTTCGCCTCGTTGTGCTTGTGATTGTAGGACCACAGGTCCATCAGCGTGAAGCCGTCATGGGCGGTGACGAAGTTGACGCTCGCCCACGGCTTCCGGCCGTGCCGGTCGAACAGGTCGGCGGAGCCGAGGATGCCGCGGGAGAAGGCGGGAAGCTGGCCGGAATCGCCCTTCCAGAACGATCGCATGTCGTCGCGATAGCGGCCGTTCCATTCGGCCCAGCCCGGCGGGAAGCTGCCGAGCTGGTAGCCGTTCGGCCCGACGTCCCAGGGCTCGGCGATCATCTTGACCCGCTGCAGCACGGGGTCCTGGCGCACGGCGTCTAGGAACACGGCATTTGTGTCGAAGTGGTCGTATTCGCGGCCGAGCGAGGTGGCGAGGTCGAAGCGGAAGCCGTCGACGTGGCAGGTCTCGACCCAGTAGCGCAGCGAATCCATCACCATCTGCAGCACCCGCGGGTGGCGGAGGTTGACGGTGTTGCCGCAGCCGGTGGTGTCGAAGTAGTAGCGGCGGTCCTCGGCGAGCAGGTAGTAGCTGGCATTGTCGATGCCGCGGAAGGAGAGCGTCGGGCCGAGGTGGTTGCCTTCGGCGGTGTGGTTGTAGACCACGTCGAGGATGACCTCGAGGCCGGCCTCGTGCAGCCGGCGGACCATCACCTGGAACTCCTGAAGGCCGCTGCCGGGCGAGAAGTAGCGCGGCGCCGGGGAGAAGTAGTTGATGGTGTTGTAGCCCCAGTAGTTGCGCAGCTTCTTCTCGACCAGGTAGCGGTCGTCGAAGAACGCCTGTACCGGCATCAGCTCGACGGCGGTGACGCCGAGCTTGACGAAGTGGTCGATCACTCTCGGATCGGCGAGGCCCGCGAAGGTGCCGCGGAGGCGCTCCGGCAGGTGCCGGTTGTCGGCGGTCATGCCCTTCACATGGGCTTCGTAGATGATCGTGTCGGCCCACTTGTGGCGGAGCGGCCGGTCCGGGCTCGGTGCAGGGTCGACCACCACGCATTTCGGCACGACGAAGGCCGAATCGCGCCGGTCGGGCAGGAGGTCGCCGCGGGCCGAGTTGACGCGGTAGCCGAACAGTGCGTCGTGCCACTTGATCTCGCCATAGAGCGCCTTGGCGTAGGGATCGATCAGCAGCTTGTGCGGGTTGAAGCGGTGGCCGGCGGACGGCTCGTAGGGGCCGTGCACCCGGTAGCCGTAGAGCTGTCCCGGTCGCAGGTCCGGAAAGTAGCCGTGCCAGACCTCGTGGGTGAACTCGGGCAGCGGGATGCGGTCGGTCTCGCGGCGACCCTTGTTGTCGAAGAGGCAGAGCTCGACCTTGGTCGCATTGGCGGAGAACAGGGCGAAATTGACCCCGCCGCCATCCCAGGTCGCGCCCCTGGGATAGGCGTTCCCCGGCTCGACACGTAGCTTGCTCATATCCGATTAGCGGCCTTCATCCGTACTTGGCGCCGGCTGTGCGTGCCGGCCGCGCGATACTGCGGCGGGGGGCCGCCGGTCGTCTATTCCTCATGCACGAACAATGCCGTGGACAGCGGCGGCAGGCGGAGGGTCGCCGATTGCGGTTGGTCGTTCCAGGGAAGCGGCTCCGAATGGAGCCCGTTCGGATTGCCGACGTCGGAGCCGCCGTAGACCGCGGCATCGGTGTTGAGCCGCTCCGCCCAGGCGCCCGGCCGGGGCAGGCCGACGCGGAAGCCCTCGCGCACCACCGGTGTGAGGTTGCAGACCACCAGCACCGGCGGGTCGCCTTCGTTGCCGTAGCGGACGAAGCTGAGGACACTGTTGTCGGCATCGCCCACGTCGATCCAGGCGAAGCCTGCGGCATCGCAGTCCCGGGCATGGAGCGCCGGCAGACTCCGGTAGAGCCGGTTCAGGTCGCGGACCAGATCCTGGACCTGTCGGTGGGCCGGGTCGGCGAGCAGGTGCCAGTCGAGCGACTGGTTGTAGTTCCACTCGCGCTCCTGGGCGAACTCGCCGCCCATGAACAGGAGTTTCTTGCCCGGGTGGGTCCACATGAAGCCGAAATAGGCCCTGAGGTTGGCGAACTTCTGCCAGCGGTCGCCGGGCATCCTGTCGAGCAGCGATCCCTTGCCGTGCACCACCTCGTCATGGCTGAGCGGCAGCACGAAGTTCTCGGTGAAGCCGTAGTGGATGCCGAAGGTCATCTGGTGGTGATGGAAGCGGCGATGCACGGGCTCATGGTGCATGTATTCGAGCGTGTCGTGCATCCACCCCATGTTCCACTTGTAGCCGAAGCCGAGTCCGCCGCCGTCGACGGGCCGCGACACCTGCGGCCAGGCGGTCGATTCCTCGGCGAAGGTGGTCGAGCCCGGGTGCTCGCCGAAGGTCAGGATGTTCATTTCGCGGAGGAACGCGATCGCCTCGAGGTTCTCGCGGCCGCCGAAGACGTTCGGGATCCACTCGCCGGCATTGCGCGAGTAGTCGAGGTAGAGCATCGAGGCCACGGCATCGACGCGAAGCGCGTCGATGTGGAACCGCTCCATCCAGTAGAGCGCGTTGGCAATCAGGAAATTGCGGACCTCGGTGCGTCCGAAATTGTAGATCAGCGTGTTCCAGTCGCGATGGAAGCCGAGGCGCGGGTCCTCGTGCTCATAGAGCGCAGTACCGTCGAAGCGGGCGAGGCCGTGGACGTCGGTCGGGAAGTGGGCCGGTACCCAGTCGATGATCACGCCGAGCCCGGCCTCGTGGCAGCGATCGACGAAATTGGCGAAGCCCTCCGGCGACCCGAAGCGGCTGGTCGGCGCGTAGAGGCCAATCGGCTGGTAGCCCCAGGAGCCGTCGAAGGGAAACTCGCTGATCGGCAGCAGCTCGAGATGGGTGAAGCCCATGTCGGTGGCATAGGGGATCAGCGCGTCGCCGAGCTCGTCATAGCTGAGGAACTCGGTGCCGTTCTTGCGGCGCCAGGAGCCGAGATGCACCTCGTAGATCGAGATCGGCGCACCGATCGCCTGCCGTGCCTGCCGCTCCGCCATCCAGTCGTCGTCGCGCCAGGCGTGGCGAACGAGGCCGGCCACCCGGGAGGCGGTTCCGGGCCGCAGCTCCTGATGGAAGGCGAGCGGATCCGACTTGAGCGGCAGCAGCGTGCCGTCGGGTCCGAGCAGCTCGAACTTGTAGAGGGTGCCGTCGGAAAGCCCGGGAACGAACAGCTCCCAGATGCCGGCCTCGACCCGCTTGCGCATCGGGTGGCGCCGGCCGTCCCACATGTTGAAGTCGCCGACGACGCTCACCCGCCGGGCGTTCGGCGCCCACACCGCGAAGCTGACGCCGTGTACGCCCTCGACGGTGGTCGGATGGGCGCCGAGCTTCTCGTAGAGCCGGTGATGGCGGCCCTCGCCGAACAGGTGGATGTCGAGCTCGCCGAGGAGGGGCAGAAAACGGTAGGGATCGTCGGCCTGCCAGGCGGCATTGGCGCCGTCCCACAGGTCGAGCCGGTAGGGAAACGGCTTCTTCCGGCGCGGGATCCGGCCGGCGAAGAACCCCGCCGGATGGAGCTTGTCGAGCGCTGCGACCTGCTTGCCGGTGTCCCGGTCGACCACGTTGCAGGTTGTCGCTCCCGGCCAGAAGACCCGTACCGAGATGGTCCCGTCGGCGGCCTGGTGCATGCCGAGCACGGAGAACGGGTCGCCGTGCCGTCCGGTGGCGATCGCCTCGATGTCGGCGTCGGAGGGGCGCCATGAAGTCTCGGGCTGCGTCGGCATCAGTGGTCCCTGCATGTGGTCAGCGGTTGCCGCATCCTCAGTGCCTTTCACGCCCGACGATGTTCAGCAGGCCGCGGATCGGGATCGACAGCCAGGTCGGGCGGTTGGCCGCCTCGTACTGCACCTCGTAGGACGCCTTCTGGATGAGGAATAGGTCGAGAAGGGCGAGGCGCAGCGCGCGCTCGGGGAGGAAGTCGCGGTCTGCCGCCTTCGCCTCGTACGCACCGATGAAGTCGCTGATCGCGCCGTCGCGCCAGGCGAAGGCCCGGTCGCGAATGGCGTCGTCGAGCTCGCCGGTCACGCTCCTGACGTGGTCGATGGCCGACCACGCGGCGTAGTCGAAGGAGCGGAGCATCCCGGCGACGTCGCGAAGCGCCGAGGTCTTCTCACGACGCTCGGAAAGGCTGCGCTGCGGCTCGCCCTCGAAGTCGATGATGTAGACATCGTCCTGCGCGACCAGCACCTGGCCGAGATGAAGGTCGCCGTGGATGCGGCTCTTGAGGCCCGACACCGGGTGGTCGCCGGCCGCGGCGATGCGGGCGAGGATGGCCTTCCGCGCGGCGATGAGCGCGCCGGCGTCGTTGCGCGCCGGACCGCTCAGCTGCGGCATGGTCCGCTTGACGATGTCGAGCGCCCGCGTCACGTCGCGGGTGGCGTCCTTCACCCAGCGGGCGATGTCGCGGGCGGTGATCGCCGTGGTCTGGAATGCCCTGTCCCGGGTCGGCGTCGTGAACGCGGCATGAAGCTCGGCAATGCGGTTGCCGAGCGTGATGCCGAGATCGAGCGGATAGGCGAACGCCGCCGTTGCCTCGTAGCCGCCGGCGATGTCGTGGGCGCGAAGGTCGACGTCGAGGGCGTTCAGCGTCACGTCCCAGGCGTTGCCCTGGTTGCGCACGAAGGCGAGCACGATGGCGATCGCCACGGGCTCGCCATCGTCGGGAACGTATTCGGCGGAGCCGAGGAAGGCGGGCGTATTGTGGAAATCGCCGGTCTCGGTCAGGAACCGGGTCACCGTGATCTCGGGCTGCTCGCCGCTGCGGAGGCGGCGGTAGATCTTGACGATCGCCTGGTCGCCGGCGATGGCGCTGACATTGCTCTGCTCGACGCCGATGCTGCGCGGCGGCTCGTCGAGGGCAAGGGCCGCGAGGGCCGGCGTGCCGGTGATCCGGATCGTTCCGCCCTCGGCCGGGATGTCCTCGCCCTTGCGGATGGCCTCGAGCAGGTCGCGCATGAAACGCTCGTCATAGGAGGCGTCGAGGATCGCGCCGAGCCGCGAGCCGGTCCGGATGCGGGCCATCGTCCAGGACAACTTCGGTGCGCCGAAGCGGAGGTTGTCCTCGCCCCACAGGACCGAGAGCGGCACCAGGTAGCCGTGGGTTCCGTCGCCGGTGGTGACATCGGCGATCACCAGGCGGTTCTCGTCACCGGGGAGCGTGGCGATCGGCTTCACCGTCACCTTGGCGATGCGGTTGCCCTTCTCGGCGAACCAGCGCTGCCCCGCCATGAAGGCCGGCAGCGCGTAGCGCTCGATCAGCCCGCGCTCGCCCGGCTCGGCCAGGGCCCGCGTGAGGCTGCCGCGCGGCGCGGTGACGGTGACGAACTCGGGCAGCGGCGAGGGCGTCTCGACCCGCCAGCGCGGCGCCTCGGCCTCGTCGGCGAGGAGGAACCAGAAGAAGCCGTAGGCGGGAAGGGTGAGGAGATACGGCAGGTCGCCGACGGGCGGGAAGGCCTCGCCGCCGGTCAGTTCGATGGGCACCGCGCCGCGCCAGGCGGAGAGGTCGATCTCGACGGCCTGCGCCTGTCGCGAGACGTTGAAGACGCAGAGGATGCGCTCGCCGTCGTGCTCGCGCACATAGACGAGGATCTTCCGGTTCGCCGGATAGAGGAGGGTGAAGCTGCCGCGGCCGAAGGCGCGGTGCTGGCCGCGTACCGCGATCAGCCGCCGGATCCAGTTGAGCAGCGAGTTGGCCTCGACCTGCTCGACCTCGACGTTGACCGCCTGGTAGCCATAGACCGGGTCCTGGATCGCCGGCAGGTACAGCGCCTGCGGGTCCGCGCGGCTGAAGCCGCCGTTCCGGTCGTCGGACCACTGCATCGGGGTGCGCACGCCGTCGCGGTCGCCGAGATAGTAG
>JAEVZM010000099.1 GCA_023392225.1 Pseudomonadota bacterium | reverse complement strand
GCCCGGGCCGGACGAACCGCCCGTCGAGGGCGGCGAGCACCGCGGCAATCTCGGCCGCGCCCGAGCCGTCGAGCGCCGGCGCGAGCTCGGTTGCGCTCCAGTCGAGGACAGCGGCGGTGACGGGGCCGGGCACATCCTGTGGGCTTCGGGGCTCCGCCGCGTCGCCCACGAGATCCGCCGCCAGCGCCTCGATGCGCTCGACCGTATCGCCGGCCGTCCGCCAGGGTGCATCGGAGATGGCCGCAAGCACGTCCGGCCGCGGCCCCTCCCACGGGGCCGCCATGTCCGGCGTCAGCGGGTCGAACTCGCCGAGGCCGAGGTCGTCGGCGATGGCGCGGTGAAGCGAGGCATCGGCCGGCCGGCCACCGGGCCGCGGGGCGCGGGCGAGCGCCACCAGCGTCTCGATCCGAGCGGTTCCCGACGGGCCGTCGCCGAGGACGTGCAGGCCGTCGCGCACCTGCATCTCCTTGAGGTCGCAGAGATAGGCGTCGAGCGCCTGAAGCGCCTCCCCCGAGGTATCCGCGATGCCGAGGTCGCGATCGAGCCCGGCGGCGACGGCGGTCGAGACGATCTCGCGCTCGAGATAATCGCGGCGGCGGCGATCGACGCCGGCAGCGAGCGCATACTCGTCGATCATGGTCTCGAGCGCGGCGAGCGGGCCGTAGAGCTCCGCCCGCCCCATCGCCGGCATGAGGTGGTCGACGATCACCGCGCTGGCGCGACGCTTGGCCTGGGCGCCCTCGCCGGGATCGTTGACGATGAACGGGTAGACCAGCGGCGTCGGCCCGAGGCACAGCTCCGGCCAGCACTCGGCCGAGAGCGCCAGCGCCTTGCCGGGCAGCCATTCGAGATTGCCGTGCTTGCCGAGGTGGACGACCGCGTCGGCGCGGAACACGTCGCGGAGCCAGCCGTGGAAGGCGACGTAGTCGTGCGGCGGCACCAGTTCGGCGTCGTGGAGGCTCGCCTTCTCCGCGCCCCCGCGCGAGGGCTGAACGGCGACCACGACGTTGCCGAAGCGGCAGGCATGGATCGCCAGATCGGCCACCGGCGCCGGGCCCAGCGCGGCGCGCGACTCCACCGGCAGGCGCGACAGGAAGGCGGCTTAGTCCTCGCCCGAGATGCTCGCGGTCGGCGGCGCCTTGAGCCTCTCGACCAGCGCCGCGCCGTCGTCCGGGAAACCGGCGACGCCGTAGCCGACGTCGCGGAGCGCCGTCGCCAGCGTCAGCGCCGAAGCAATGGTGTCGAGCCCGACGGCATTGCCGATGCGGCTGATGCGGTTGGGATAGTTGGAGAGGATGATCGCCACCCGCCGCTCCGCCGGCGGTTTCGCACCGAGCTCTGCCCAGCGCGCCGCCTGCGCCGCGACGAACGTCACCCGGTCCGGCACGGGCACGTAGGTGGCAATGCGGCTGTCGGTCGCTGCGTCGTGCGCCTCGGCCTTGAACGAGATGGCGCGGGTGCCGACCCGGCCGTCGACCTCCGGCAGGACGACGTTCATGGTGAGGTCGCGGGGCAGCAGGCCGCGGCTGCTGTCGCGCCACTCGGCCTCGCTGGAGCCGGCAAGGATGACCTGGAGCACCGGCCGGCCCGGCGCGTCGAGCACGGTGCCGCGATGGGACGCGCCGATCGCCGAGACGGCGAAGGCGGTCGCGTTCAGCACCACCGCCGGCGGCGCCGCGGCGAGCACGGTGCGGAGAAAATCCTGGCTCTCGCCGTCCTTGAGGCTCGCCACGAACAGCGGCATCGCCGTCAGGCCCTCATCAGCGAGTGCCTCGGCGAGCCTGTCGATCGGGGCGGTGGCGCCGCCTTGCAGGATCGAGCGGTAGAAGACGATCGGCACCACCGGCCGCCCGTCCCTAGGAGCGACGAACGGCACCACGCCCGCCCCCGGCCGGTAACAACCGCAGCGCGGCAGCGCCTCGGGATCGCCGGGCGCTTCGCCGCCGCCGATCCGGACCGCGAGCAGGGCCAGCGCGCGAGTGGCGTTCTCAGGCCCGCCCTCGACGAGATAGCGCCACAGGCGACGGCAGATGTCCGGCGGCTCGGTAGAGAACGGCTCGAGCCCGGTGTCCCATCTGTCGTCGCCGGGGACGACGACGAGCTTCGGCCCGCCGGCGCGGGCGAGCGCCCGCAGCCGCTCCAGGCCGTAGGTCCAGTAGCCGGAGCCCCCCATCATGCGGACGAGCACGATCCGCGCCTTCGCCGCCGTCGCCTCGACATAGAGGTCGACCGACATCGGATGCGCCAGGCGCATGAGATTGCAGAGCCGCACGCTCGGCCCGCCGGTGCCGGCCCCAGCGGCCTGGGCGAGGAGGCCGAGCTCGGTGTCGGCGGCGGAGAGGATCAGGATGTCGCCGGGCGACTGGCCGAGATCGACGGCGGCGTCGGCCGCGTCGATCGTCCCCGTCTCGCCGGCGAGCAGATGCATGGCGTCAGCCCGCGAGCGCCGTCGCCGCCGCGTCGCGGTCGAGGTCGCGGAGGCCGATGACCACCAGCCCCTCCTTCGCCGGAGCGGGCGAGAAGTAGGCCTCGACCCGCGCGCCAACCGCCTGCACCACCACCGGTGCCGCCTTGCCGGCGACCCGGGCGTGGCCCTTGATGCGGAACACGCCGGGCACCATCAGCGCCGCGGCGACCTTTGCCTTCAGCGCTTCGAGCGAGGCGGCCTCGGGCGCAGCGACGACGAAGGAATCGAAGTCGTCGTGGTCATGCTCCTCGCCTTCGAGCTCGTGATGGCTCTCGCGACCCTTCATGTCGTCTTCCGCCGCGGCCGAGATGCCGAGCAGAACTTCCGCCGGGAGGCCCTCGCCCCGGCTCCGGAGGAGCGACACGCCGGGTCGGGTGTCGTTCCGCACCGTCGCCTCGACGCCTTCGAGGATGTCGTCGCCGACAAGATCGGCCTTTGACACGACGACGAGGTCGGCGCAGCGGAGCTGGTCCTCGAACAGCTCCTCCACCGGGTCGTCATGCTCGCGGGCCGGGTCGGGCGTGGTTTCGGCGACCGGCGCGAACCGGCCCTCCGACACCGCCACCGCGTCGACCACCGTCACCACCCCGTCGACGGTGACGCGGTGCTTGACGCTCGGCCAGTTGAAGGCCTGGACCAGCGGCTGCGGCAGGGCGAGGCCCGAGGTCTCGACGACGATGTGATCCGGCGCCGGCTCGCGGGCGAGCAGCGCTTCCATGGTCGGCAGGAACTCGTCCGCTACCGTGCAGCAGATGCAGCCATTGGTCAGCTCGACGATCTGGTCCGGACGGCAATCGGCATCGCCGCAGTCGGCGAGCAGGTCCGCGTCGAAGCCCATGTCGCCGAACTCGTTGACGATGATGGCGATGCGCCGGCCGCGCGCGTTCTGGACGAGGTTGCGGATCAGCGTGGTCTTGCCGGCGCCGAGGAAGCCGGTGACGACGGTGGCGGGAATGCGATCGGTCATAGGGTGACGGGTCCTTGCGGAGACGGCTTGAGGAGGAGCGGCAGGCCGGCAGCGACGAGGACGACCCGCCCGACGGCTGCGGCGATGCGCTGGTTGAGGATGCCGTGCGCGTCGGAATAGCGCCGCGCCAGCGCGTTGTCGGGGACGATGCCGCCGCCGCCCTCGTTGGAGACGAAGACCACCGGCCCGGTGGCAGCCTCGAGAGCGGAGACCAGCCCCGCGATCTCGGCAGCGATATCGGCCTCGGCCTCCATCAGGTTGGCGAGCCACAGGGTGAGGCAGTCGACCAGCACGGCATTGCCGGCGACGGCCGCATCGTGGACGGCGTCGGCGAGGAGGAGCGGCGTCTCGACCGTCCGCCACCGCTCGCCGCGGCGGTCGCGATGGGAGGCGATGCGCGCCGACATCTCGCCGTCGCCCGGCGTTGCCGTGGCGACGTAGACCGGCGCGAGGC
>JAEVZM010000065.1 GCA_023392225.1 Pseudomonadota bacterium | reverse complement strand
GCGCAGCGGCGGTCGGCCCGACGGGGTCCGGGGCTGCGGCCTCCGGCGGCAGCGCCGCGAGGGCCATGCCGAGCGGCATGACGCCGGCGAGGCAGCAGTCGCTGAGGAGGTGTCCGTCCGGACCGGGAGTGCCGCCTTCGTCGACCGAGGCGATGGCCGCGCAGATGACCGTGCGCCCATCGGCGGCCGCGGCCCCGGCATTGAGCCCGCTGCCGAACAGGCTGACGAGAACCAGCACGACCAGCGCCCGCGCCAGCGAGCGGCCGTCCTCTCCCCTCAGACTGCCGAACAGGGACCTCTGCCTCATCGCGCCGTTCTAGCAGGTGCGCGGCCGCACCGGAATGGCGTCATCGGGACGCGTCCGCGCCCGGTTCCTCCGGCTCCGCCGGGGTCAGGGTGCCAGGCATCGCCGCGTCGGGCACCAGCACCAGCTCGTCCGCCGGGTCGAGCGGCTCGGGCGGGATGACGGTGCCGACCTGCGCCGTCGCCGCGAGGTCGAAGTCGGTCTTCTCGGCCTCCGCCAGCGGCGGCCGGTAGCGCATCCGCACGATCGCGAACAGCGCCAGCGCGCCCTGGACGACGGCGATGAACAGGAACAGCGTCGCCGTCGAGGTCGCCTCCATCAGGCTCGAGGCGAGCAGCGGCCCGACCACCGCCCCGGCCCCGTTGGCGAGCAGCAGACCCGCCGCGGTGGCGACGTAGCCGCCCTTCGGGGCGTAGTCATAGGCATGCGCCGCCGCGACCGAATAGGTCGGGAAGGCGGTGGCGCCGAACAGCGCCGCGAGCGGCATCCACAGCCCGCCCGCCACCGGGACGAACGACAGTACCACGCCGACCACCGCCGCCGCGGCGAGGAGGCCGACCAGCACGGCGCGCCGGTCGAAGCGGTCCGAAAGGCGGCCCGCCGGCCACTGCGCCAGCGCCCCGGCGATGGTGGCGATGCCGGTGAACACCGCGACCTGCCCGGTATCGAGCCCCTCGCCGAGCGCATAGACCGCGGCGAGCGCCCAGAATGCGCCGTGGGCGACCCCGACCGCAGTCACCCCCACCAGCCCCACCGGCGAGGCCCGCCACAGCTCGAGCGGCCGGATCCGGGCCACCGCGATCGGTGCCGGCTGGGCCGACTTGGTCAGCGCCACCGGGATCACCGCCAGCGAGGCCATGATCGAGGCCATGGCGAACAGCATGAAGTTGGTCGGGGCGTAGAGGGTCACCATCAGCTGGCCGATGGTGATCGCGCCGAAGTTCACCGCGATGTAGACCGACATGATCGTGCCGCGGTTCTCGTTGCTGGCCCGGTCGTTGAGCCAGCTCTCGACGATCATGTAGAGCCCGGCGAAGACGACGCCGATGACGAAGCGGAAGAAGATCCACGGCGCCACCGCCACCAGCATGCCCTGGAGGAGGCTCACCGCCGCGCACAGCGACACCAGCGCCGCGAAGGCGCGGATATGCCCGGCGCGGAGGATGATGAACGGCGAGCCGATGCAGCCGACGACGAAGCCGACATAATAGGCCGAGCCGATCACGCCGATCGCCACCGGCGACCACCCCTCGGCGGCGGCGCGGAGCGGTATCAGGGTCAGCTGCAGCCCGTGGCCGCTGATCAGGAAAGCGACCCCGACGAGCAGCGAGGCCACCGATCCGATGGTGGCGAGCATCGCGGCGCCTCCCCGCGCCGGGTCAGGCCCTCAGCGACGCCGGTCCGGCTTCCCGTCCAAGCGCGGCGAACACCGTGGTGACGATGCCCGCGGCGTCGAGTCCGGCGGCGGCATATTGCTTCTCGGGCTTGTCGTGGTCGACGAAGCGGTCCGGCATGGCGAGCGGGCGGACCTTCAGCCCGCGGTCGAGCCCGCCGGCCGCGGCGAGATGGTTGAGCACCTGGCTGCCGAAGCCGCCGACCGAGCCTTCCTCGATCGTGATCAGCACCTCGTGCTCGCGCGCCAGGCGGTCGATCATCGCCGTGTCGAGCGGCTTGGCGAAGCGGGCATCGGCAACCGTGGTCGAGAGCCCCGCCGCATCGAGGTCGCGGGCCGCCATGAGGCACTCCTGCAGGCGCCCGCCATAGGAGAGGAGCGCCACCTTGGTGCCTTCCTTGACGATCCGGCCGCGGCCGATCTCGAGCGGCACGCCGATCTCGGGCAATTCGACGCCGACGCCCTCGCCGCGCGGATAGCGGAAGGCCGAGGGCCGGTCGTCGATCGCCACCGCCGTCGCCACCATGTGGCGGAGCTCGGCCTCGTCGGCCGCCGCCATCAGCACCATGCCCGGCAGGCAGGCGAGATAGGCGGTGTCGAAGGCGCCGGCATGGGTCGCCCCGTCGGCGCCGACGAAGCCGGCGCGGTCGATGGCGAAGCGCACCGGCAGGCCCTGGATGGCGACGTCGTGCACCACCTGGTCATAGGCGCGTTGCAGGAACGTCGAATAGATCGCGGCGAACGGCTTGTAGCCCTCCGAGGCGAGGCCGGCGGCGAAGGTGACGCCGTGCTGCTCGGCGATGCCCACGTCGAAGGTGCGCTCGGGGAAGCGGGCGCCGAAGAGGTCGAGCCCGGTGCCCGAGGGCATCGCCGCGGTGATGGCGACGATCTTGTCGTCCCGCTCCGCCTCGCTGATCAGGCTGTCGCCGAACACGCGGGTATAGGACGGCACGTTGGCGGTGCTCTTGGCCTGCGCGCCGGTCACCACGTCGAACTTGCTGACGCCGTGGTACTTGTCGGCCGAAGCCTCGGCCGGGGCGTAGCCCTTGCCCTTCTGGGTCACGACGTGGACCAGCACCGGGCCGTTCTGCATGGCGCGCACGTTCTCGAGCACCGGCAGCAGGTGGTCGAGATTGTGGCCGTCTATCGGGCCGACATAGTAGAAGCCCATCTCCTCGAACAGCGTGCCGCCGGTCCAGAAGCCGCGGGCATACTCCTCGGTGCGCTTGGCCTTGTCGCGGAAGAAGCGCGGCAGCCGGTCGGCCATCCGCTTGGCGGCGCTGCGGAAGCCGCGATAGGCGCGGCCCGAGACGAGGCGCGCGAGATGCGCCGACATCGCGCCCACCGGCGGCGCGATCGACATGTCGTTGTCGTTGAGGATGACGATCAGCCGCGACTTGAGGTGCCCGGCATTGTTCATCGCCTCATAGGCCATGCCCGCCGACATCGCGCCGTCGCCAATGACCGCGATCACCGAGTTGTCGCCCTCCGACAGGTCGCGGGCGACGGCCATGCCGAGCCCGGCCGAGATCGAGGTCGAGGAATGCGCGGCGCCGAACGGATCGTATTCGCTCTCCGCCCGCCGGGTGAAGCCGGAGAGCCCGCCGCCCTGGCGGAGCGTCCTGATGCGGTCGCGGCGACCGGTCAGGATCTTGTGCGGATAGGCCTGGTGGCCGACGTCCCAGATCAGGCGGTCGCGCGGCGTGTCGAAGACATAGTGCAGCGCCACCGTCAGCTCGACCACGCCGAGGCCGGCGCCGAGATGGCCGCCGGTGACCGAGACCGCCGAGACCGTCTCGTGACGAAGCTCGTCGGCGAGCTGGCGGAGCTGCGTCGCATCGAGCTTCCGCAGGTCGTCGGGAGTCGTGACGGTATCGAGGAGCGGCGTCGGCGACTGGGTCATGGGAAGGCAGAAGGCCTCGCGGGCTCTGGTTCTTGGGGTTCCGGCGCGGCCCGACACGCCTTGGAACGCTTATACCAGCCTAACGCCGGGTGCAAAGTAAGGCGGGACCACGAACGCGTCGCGGCTCTCCCCGAGTAAATGGTGCAGGCGGCCCTCGGTTTCCATCGCGCAGGGCCCTTGCGAATCAGATAAGTCTCGACTTATGTGTTTGCATGATGCGAAACGACATATTCCGGGCCCTCGCCGATCCGACGCGCCGCTCGATCTTCGAGAAGCTGGCGACGGGCAGCATGAATGCCAGCGCGCTCCGGGACGGGATGGCGATCAGCCAGCCGGCGATGTCGCAGCATCTCGCCGTGCTGCGCAACGCGCGACTCGTCCGGGAACGGCGCGAGGGACGGTTCGTGAACTACGAGGTCGATCCCGATGGCCTCGTCTGCATCGCCGAATGGCTGGCGACCTACCGGGCGTACTGGCCGGCGCGCATCGACGCCCTCAATGCCCTCCTCAAGGACATGGACCAATGAGCGCTTCCGCGAACGAACGGCCTGCCCCCGGGCTGGTCCTCGAATACGAGATCGACGCGCCACCCGGAAAGGTCTGGCGGGCGATCAGCATCCCCGCGCTCCGCGAGCGCTGGCTGCCGGCCAGGGACCTAGCCGAGGCCGCGCCGTTGTCCTCCGCGCCCGGCGAGGAGATCCGCTACCGGATGCGCGACCCCGCCCCGCCCTACCTCGAGAGCATCGTGACCTTCCAGCTCCGCCCCGGCGCTGGAGGCGGCACGTCTCTCCGGATCGTCCACGAGCTGGCGGACCAGCGGCTGCAAAGCCCGACACCCCGCGCCGCCAACGCCAACCGGCCGCCGCAGATGCGCGCCGCCTAGCCTCGCCCCATCCACGGTCCGAACGTCAGGAGTTCGCCATGCGCGAAGCGATGCAACTCGTCCCCATGGTCATCGAGAAGTCGAGCCGCGGCGAGCGCTCGTTCGACATCTATTCGCGGCTGCTGCGCGAGCGGATCATCTTCCTCAACGGCGAGGTCGACGACACCGTGTCGGCGCTGGTCTGCGCCCAGCTCCTGTTCCTCGAGGCGGACAATCCGGGCAAGCCGATCTCGCTCTACATCAACTCGCCCGGCGGCATGGTGACCAGCGGCTTCGCCATGTACGACACCATGCGCTACATCCGGGCGCCGGTGCATACGCTCTGCATGGGCACCGCGCGCTCGATGGGCTCGTTCCTGCTGATGGCCGGCGAGCCGGGCGAGCGCGCCGCGCTGCCCAATTCGAGCATCCTCATCCACCAGCCGTCCGGCGGCTTCCAGGGCCAGGCGTCGGACATCGCCATCCATGCCGCCGAGACGCTCCGCACCAAGGAGCGCATGACCCGCCTCTACGCCCACCATTGCCGGCGGAGCTACGAGGACTTCGAAGAGGCGATGGACCGCGACCGCTTCATGACCGCCGAGGAGGCGCTCGAATGGGGCCTGATCGACCGCATCCTCACCGAGCGCCCGGTCGCCCTCGCCGCCTAGCGATGGGCAATGCCCTCAGCCCGGCGCGGGGATGAACTCCTCCTCGTCGCCGAACACCTTGTCGAAGCGGCCGGCGGCCCAGTCCGCCTTGGCGGCGTCGATCCGCTCCTTCGACGAGGAGACGAAGTTCCACCAGATGTGGCGGGGGCCGTCCATCGGCTCGCCGCCGAGGAGCATCAGCTTGGCGCCCGTGACCGCACGGATCGCCAGCCGGTCACCGGGCCGGAAGATCAGGAGCCGCCCGGCCTCGAACCGGTCGCCCGCCACCTCCACGGTGCCGTCGAGGATGAAGACGGCGCGCTCCTCGTGCTCGGACTCGACCGGCAGCACCCCGCCCGGCGCCATCGTCACGTCGGCATAGAACATCTCGGAGAAGGTCTTCACCGGCGAGGTCGCGCCGTAGAGCGAGCCGATGATCAGCCGCACCGAGACGCCGTCGGCGCCGATCTCGGGCAGCGCCGCCCTGGCATGGTGGAAGAAGGTCGGCACGGTCTCCTCGTGCTGCTTCGGCAGCGCCACCCAGGTCTGGAAGCCGCCGAAGGGCTGCTTGTGACCGCGATCCTCCGGCCGGGCGCGCTCGGAGTGGGTGATCCCCTTCCCCGCCGTCATCCAGTTGATGTCGCCGGGGACGATCTCCTGCTCGCTGCCGACCGAGTCGCGGTGCACCAGGCGCCCGCCATTGAGATAGGTCACCGTCGCGAGGCCGATATGCGGGTGCGGCCGGATGTCAAACTTCTCGGTGACCAGCGTCTCGCCCGGCCCGAAGGTGTCGAGGAAGATGAACGGGCCGACCATCTGCCGCTCGGCGCTCGGCAGCACCCGGCCGACCGTGAAGCCGCCGAGATCGCGGGCGCGGGGGACGATGATGTGCTCGACGAGCGCGGCGGCACGGGCATCGCCGAAATCGGGGTCGATGGGCGGCAGGGGGCGCATGGCATACTCCGGAATTGTTCCGGGCTGACATAGGCCCCGGGCTCGCCCGCGACAATGACGGCGGCCGAAACGCACTGTTGCGCAACCCGCGACGCGGGGCTCGCGACGCCATCCATGCATCGGCCCGGTCTCCGCGCGGAAACCGGGCCGACGCCTGTGTTGGTCTCGCGGCTGCCGACGAGGATGTTCGACCCCGCCGGCCACCCGCGGGCCTAGATCGACACCTTGCCCGCCCAGAACAGCCAGATGACCAGGAGGTCGACTGCCAGCAGGATGGCGAGATAAATCAGCTCGATCCCCGAGAAGATCGGCTTGCCGTCGTGCTTCTCCTTCCGCGACCAGATGAAGATCGGCAGGCCGCAGGTGATGAGGATCGGGACGAGGACCACGTACTCGACGCTGCTCGAGTAGAGAATGAAGATGCAGAACAGCGCGCCGACGACGCCGCTGACCAGCGCGAGCGCGAAGCCCTTTTTGGCGTACTTGTGGAACTCGTGCTTGACGCACAGCTGCACCATGTAGAGGGCGGTGACGAGGTAGGCCGGCACCACCATCAGCGAGGCGATGTTGTACATCGTGTTCCAGGCGTTGCTGGAGAAGTAGACCAGCAGCATCGCCGCCTGCATGATCGCGCTGCTGACCCAGAGCGACACCGTCGCCGCGTCCCTGGAGTTGGTCCGCGCGAACGCCTTGGGATAGGCGCCGTTCTGGCCGGCGACCATCGGGATCTCGGCGCAGAGCATCGTCCAGGCCAGCCAGCCCGCCCGCCAGCACCGAGATGATGAGGCCGACGCTCATCAGCCACTCGCCCCAGGCCGCGCCGACGACATGGGCCAGCACGCCGGCCGTCGACGGATTGGCGACCTCAGACAGCTCGGACTGGGTCATGCTGCCGAACGGCAGGACCGAGAGCAGGATGTAGATGATGAGCGCGGTGAGAAAGCCGAGTAGCGTCGCCTTGCCGACGTCGCTCCGGTTGCGGGCCCGGCCCGAGAGCACCACCGCGCCCTCCACCCCGATGAACGCCCAGAGCGTGACCGTCATCGGCGCCATGATCTGCGCCGCGAGCGTCACCGGCACCGCCTGGCTCGCCACCTCCTGGGTGATCTGCGGATCCGTGCCCCAGAAATTGTTGAACAGCTGCGAATAGTCGATCAGCACGCCGAGGATCACCACGAAGGCGATCAGCGGCACCAGCTTGGCGACCGTGCCGACGGTGTTGATGAAGCCCGCCGTCTTGGTGCCCGACAGGACCAGGAAGTTGTAGCCCCAGATCAGGATCGAGCCGCAGATGATCGAATTGAGGTTGTTGCCGTCCGTGAACAGTCCGGGGAAGAACTCGTCGAAGCTGTCCATCAGGAT
>JAEVZM010000043.1 GCA_023392225.1 Pseudomonadota bacterium | reverse complement strand
CCTCGCCGGCATTGGCGAACGAGGTCTCCAGCGCCGGCTGCGACTGACGATCGACCACCGTCACCTCGTGGCCGGCGCGGGCAAGGTACCAGGCCGAGGTGATGCCGATGACGCCGGCACCGAGGATGACGATCTTCACTGGAAGCCTCCCCCTGGCCGCTGTGCGAAGCCGCCCTCTCGCACACGCGCCGGAAATGCCACGACGTCCGCCATGTGGCGGGACGGACGAGTCGCAGCCTCGGGCTGGTAGACGACCGCCAGCACCTGCAACGGCTCGACCCGCCCGTCGCCATGCCGGGCCAGCACCGTCTCGCCGGCCCGCGCGCCGAGCAACGCCAGGCCGCGCGGCGTGTGGACGGGAAGCGTCATGCCCGGCACCGTGAAGGTCTGCGAGGGGACGACGATGCGCATGTCGGGCGGAGCATCCTCGATGGCGTAGGCGACGCGGCTGTGGAACGTGACGATGTCCCGGCCGATCCGCTCTGGCAAGACCGTCCTCGCGCAGAGCAGCAATGCGCCGATCGCGCGGTCGGCCCGATGGCCGAACCGCCCGATCAGCCCGCGCAGGATCGCCGCATCGCGGGTGGTGAGGACCGGGCGCGCCGCCTCAGGCATCGCCGTCCGCCGGCGCGGCGACCGAGAGCACGGTGAGGCTCTCGATCCGGCCGTCGCGCTTGCGCCAGCGGATCGACTGGCCGCTGGAGAGACCGAGCAGCGCGGTGCCGATCGGCGTCAGCACCGAGACCCGGCCAGTGGCGATGTCGGCATCCTCCGGATAGACGAGCCGGACGCGGCGGCGACCGTCGGGAGTCTCGTACTCGACGTCCGACCCCATACGGACGATCGTCGCCGGCGCATGCGCATCGGCGACCAGCGTCGCCCGGTTGAGCTCCGAGAGCAGCGTCTCGGCGAGGTCGGGGAGGGTGTCGAGCGCCGCGTCGGCGAGCGCCGCGAGGCGATCGTGATCCCGATGGCTCACGACGATATCGGGCACGCGCCCGTCATCCATGGTCTTCATGATTGGAGGTGATCCTGTCGCAATGCGGGTCGCCGGCGCGCTACGCGCCCGGATCGACCCTGCGGAAAATAGAGATGGAAATGGATTCAGCCCGCCCCGACACGGCGGGGCTGATGAGGGCCGCGCCGGGGCTATTGTCCCGCGATCGGAAATTTCCGGCGGGGAAGCGTCTTCCGCGAAGGGGCCCAATTCAACATCTACAAGATGTCGGGCCGGGCAGCGCCAAAGTCAAGCAGCCGCCTTTGCCGTTGACCCGACCGGACAATTCTGGTGATGGTCCGCCAGCGCCGGACGGCCTTCTGCCGCCCGCGATCATTGGTGTTTCCCCAAGCGTTTCCCATGGCGACCGAGCGATACAACCCCAAAGAGGTCGAGGCCCGCTGGCAGGCGGCCTGGGCCGAGAACGGCATCTTCGAGACGAAGAACGACGACCCGCGTCCGAAGTACTACGTCCTCGAGATGTTCCCCTACCCCTCGGGGCGCATCCACATGGGGCATGTCCGCAACTACACTATGGGCGACGTCGTCGCGCGCTACATGCGGGCGATGGGCAACAACGTGCTCCATCCGATGGGCTGGGACGCCTTCGGCCTGCCGGCCGAGAACGCGGCGATGCAGAACAAGGTCAACCCGCGCGCCTGGACCTACGACAACATCGCCACCATGCGCGGCCAGCTCAAGACCATGGGCCTGTCGCTCGACTGGAGCCGCGAGTTCGCCACCTGCGACGTCGACTACTACCACCGCCAGCAGATGCTGTTCCTCGACATGCTCGAGGCCGGGCTCGCCTACCGCAAGAAATCCAAGGTCAACTGGGACCCGGTCGACCAGACCGTGCTCGCCAACGAACAGGTGATCGACGGCCGCGGCTGGCGCTCCGGCGCGCTGGTCGAGAGCCGCGACCTGACGCAGTGGTTCTTCAAGATCACCACCTATTCGGACGACCTCCTCTCCGCGCTCGACACGCTCGACCGCTGGCCGGAGAAGGTGCGCCTGATGCAGCGCAACTGGATCGGCCGGTCCGAGGGCTGCCGCGTCCGCTTCCCCTTCGACAGTGCCGGACCGGACGGCGCCGAGACGGTGGAGGTGTTCACCACCCGGCCGGATACGCTGTTCGGGGCGAGCTTCATCGCCCTCTCGCCGGACCACCCGCTGGCCACGGCGCTGGCCGCCGGCAATCCGGCGCTGACCCAGTTCATCGCCGACTGCCACCATGCCGGCACCAGCGAAGCGGCGATCGAATCGGCGGAGAAGATGGGCTTCGACACCGGGCTCCGGGTGATCCACCCATTCCGCCCCGAGGTGACGCTGCCGGTCTACGTCGCCAATTTCGTGCTGATGGACTACGGCACGGGCGCCATCTTCGGCTGCCCGGCGCACGACCAGCGCGACCTCGACTTCGCCCGGAAATACGGCCTCAGCGTCATCCCGGTGGTGCTGCCGCCGGGCGCCGACCCCAGAGGCTTCACCGTTGGCGACGAGGCCTATGTCGAGGACGGCACGATCTTCAATTCCGACTTCCTCGACGGGATGAGCGTGCCGGAGGCGAAGAAGACCGTCATCGACCGGCTCGAGGACACCGTGCTCTACGGCAAGCCGCAGGGGACGCGGCAGGTCAACTACCGGCTCCGCGACTGGGGCATCTCGCGCCAGCGCTACTGGGGCTGCCCGATCCCGGTGATCCACTGCGAGCGATGCGGCCCGGTGCCGGTGCCGAAGGCCGACCTGCCGGTGAAGCTGCCGGAGGATGCGACCTTCGACCGGCCGGGCAACCCGCTCGACCACCACCCGACCTGGAAGCACGTCGCCTGCCCGACCTGCGGCGGCCCGGCCGTCCGCGAGACGGACACCATGGACACCTTCGTCGATTCGTCCTGGTACTTCGCCCGTTTCACCTCGCCCAGCGCCGACCTGCCGACCGAGCGCCAGGCGGCCAATGACTGGCTGCCGGTCAACCAGTATATCGGCGGCATCGAGCACGCGATCCTGCACCTCCTCTATTCGCGCTTCTTCACCCGCGCCATGCGCGCCACCGGACATCTCGACCTCGACGAGCCGTTCCAGGGCCTGTTCACGCAAGGCATGGTCGTGCACGAGACCTACCGCCGGCCCGACGGCGGCTGGGTGAGCCCGGCCGAGATCCGTTTCGACGAGGTCGACGGCCAGCGCCGCGCCACCGAGATCGCCACCGGCCAAGTGCTCGAGATCGGCAGCATCGAGAAGATGTCGAAGTCGAAGCGCAACACCGTCGACCCGACCGACATCATCGACAGCTACGGCGCCGACACGGCGCGCTGGTTCATGCTCTCCGACTCGCCGCCCGAGCGCGACGTGATCTGGACCGAGGAAGGCGTCGCCGGCGCTCACCGCTTCGTCCAGCGCGTCTGGCGCCTGGTCGCCGACGCGGCCCCCGGGCTGCCGCCGGCCGGGGCCCCCGCCCCCGGGGGCTCGG
>JAEVZM010000714.1 GCA_023392225.1 Pseudomonadota bacterium | reverse complement strand
CCCCCCCCCCCCCCCCCCCCCCCCCCCCCCCCCCGCCGCCCTCCCGGTGCGCCACGGCGACCGGGGCGATGCGTTCATTCTCGACCGGGACCGGGCCGTCGTCCGCCGCACCCTCACCGGGCTGGTGGCGACTCTCGACGTGCCGGTGAAGGCGTATCGCGGTGTCGCGGCCCGCATGTTCACCGAGGGCGAGGAGGGCAATCTCCGCGTCGTGGTGGAGCTTCTGCACCGCGACCCCGCGCTCAACCTGCCGCTGCTCGTCGCCGACGAGCCGGCCGATGCCGCGGCCGACTGGATCGCCTGGGGGCGGATCCTCAAGCTGCCGCTGCTGTTCGTCGACCAGGACGGCACGGTGACCTATCCGGCCGGAAATCCGGGCGGGCTGTTCGGCTGCGCCACCGCCACCCGCCGCGGCGGCACGCCGTTCCGGGGCCGCCGGTCGCGCTTCGCGCGGCGCCGCAAGGCCGGCACCTACAAGACCCGCGAGCGAATCGAGGTCGACGAGATCATCGCGCCGGAATAGGCGTCGGTCTTTTCCGCGCCGCGCGATTTTCGGGTTGCGGCGCGTCGCCCCATGACGAGCATGGGGCCATGGCGAAGCTCACCTTCCAGCCGGTCGGCCGCGATACGCTGCCGGCCTTCGAGGCCTTCTTCCGCCGGCGCGGCGCGCCGAGCTTGTGCTGGTGCATGGCCTTCCGGCGCACGCCCGCCGAGGTGAAGGTCGCCAACGGGCTGAACAGCCACCGCCAGATCGTCTCCCGTATCCATGATGGGGTTCCCATCGGCCTCCTCGCCTACGCGGGGGACGAGCCGGTCGGCTGGGTGTCGGTGGCGCCGCGCGACACGTTCCGACTGAAGGGACCACCGGCGGCGGACGGCGAGACCGTGTGGTCGATCTCCTGCTTCTACGTGCCGCGCGAGCGGCGGGGCGAAGGTATCAGCCGGGAGCTGATCGCCGGTGCGGTGGCTCATGCGCGCCGGCACGGCGCGACGGTCGTCGAAGCCTATCCAGTCGACCCGGACTCGCCGAGCTACCGGCACATGGGGTTCGTGCCGGTGTTCGCCGGGGCGGGCTTCGAGGACCTCGGCATGACCGGCAAGCGCCGCCACGTCATGCGGCGGTCGTGGACGAGGCGGGCTGCACCGGCGGCCGGGCGTAGAGGCCGCACTGGTCGGCCAGAAGCGTGAGGTTCTCGGTGAGCTGGTCGAGGGCGAAGCTCAGCGAGAACAGCCGCTCGACGGTGTCGGTGGAGAGCCCGCGCGACAGGCCCGCCTCGCGGATGGCGTCGACCTCGGCCGTGTAGGCGGCGAGCGCAGCATGGACGCCCTCGGGCTTCGGCGGGGCATTCCGCGTGCCGAACACCCCGGCGAGCTCGCGGAGATAGGCCGAGGCGGCGTCGGCGATGGCGGCGATCCGCGGCGTGATCCGGCTGCCGACCGGCTCGGGAAACGGCTGCGAGGTGGCGCGGAAGACGATGATGACGTCGTTGCGGACCCGCACCACAGCGAGCACCAGCGGTGCCGGGTCGGGATCCTCGCTGAGGCGAATCTGGCGCTCGCGCCGTGCCTCGGTGGCGGCGGCGTCGAGCCGGCCCATCTTCTCACGGATCTCGGCGAAGACCTGGAGCATGCCCGCATCGTCGACGCGCGCCACCGCGGTCGCGCTGGCGAGGCGCGGCAGGAGGTCGGCGAGCGTGACCAGCACGCGGTTGGTCGCCTCGGCCATGAGGCCGTGGGCCCGCGCCGGCAGGACCACGAGGGCGACGGCGACGGCGATGAGCGCGCCGAGGCCGATCTCCCCGGTCCGCTCCAGCGTGAACGCCACCGCGCCGACCTCGGCGCCGCGCGGCACGATCAGCGCGATCACTGCCGTGATCGGCGCGATGCGGTAGCGGCCGTTGACGGCGGCGAGGAAGGCGAGCGGGGTCAGCGCCACCACCAGCGCCACGCCGGCGGTGGCCATGGTGGCATGCGGCAGCAGCCAGCCGACGACGCTGCCATAGACGGCGCCGCCGATGGTGCCGACCAGCCAGTCGAGCGAGGACTGGAGCGAGGCACCGACGGTGGCCTGGATGACGAGCAGCGAGGCGAGCACCGCCCAGTAGGGCTGGGGCAGGCCGACGAGGGTGGCGATCAGCAGCGACAGGAGGGCCGCGACGGTAGCCCGGATCGCGACGCGAACCTCGCCCCGGTGGAGGCGCAGCCATGTGGCGATGTTCTTCATCCTCCCTCCGAACCTTCGGCCGGTGCTTCGCTCTGGCGCCATCCTAGCCCGCGCGGGGCGCTACGGGGATGGGGATGCTGTTGCCGATCCGCGCCGGCCGCTCAGGCGACGGACGCGGTGTCGAGGGGTGGCGAGGGCGCGTAGGGAGCGCAATAGGCGGTGAGCGCGATGATGTCGTTGCCGAGCTGGTTCATGGCGAAGCCGAGGGAGAAGAGGGCTTCGACCTCGGCGGCGGGCAGGCGGCGCGACATGCCCTCGGCCCGGATGTCCTCGAGGGTTCGCGTGAAGGTCTCGAGCGCGTCGCGGATCGGCTGCTCGGGCGGCGGCGCGGTCCGGGCCGCCATCGCGTCGGCGAGCACGAGGAGATAGGCCGAGGTCCCGGCGGCGAAGGACGCCACCACCGGCGCGAGCCGGCTGGCGATCTCGGGCGGCGGCGGGTTCGCTGCCGCCCGGAGGCACATCACGAGATCGTTGCGGACTCGCCGCACCAGCATGCGGAGGGGCTCGGGATCGGGGTCGTCGGTCAGCCTCAGCCTGATCTCGCGCCGGGTCTCGACCGCGTCCTCCTCGAGCGCGGCGAGCTTGCGGTCGACGTCGACCAGCACGGAGGTCAGCGTCTTTCGCGTCTCGGCGGCGCCCGGCTGGGCGCTGTCGGGCGCGGCGAGGCTCAGCGAGGCCAGCACCTTGGACACGGCCCGCAGCACGTCCGCCGCACCCCGCGCGAACAGCCCCCGGCCGTGCGAGGGCAGGACGAAGAAGGCGACGAAGACCGCGACGATGCCGCCGAGGCCGACCTCGATGACGCGCTCGACCGCGAAGCTGAACGCGCTGCTCTCGAGGTTTCGGGGAAGGATCAGCGTGATCACCGCGGTGACCGGGGCGATGCGGTAGCGCGCGTCGAGGGCGGCGAGATAGGTGAGCGGGATGAGCGTCAGGGTCAGCGCGACGAGGACGGCGAGGGGATCGTTGCCCGGCACCAGCCAGCCGATGATGCCGCCGCAGATCACGCCGCCGACCGTGCCGGCGAGCCGGTCGAGCGAGGATTGCAGCGACCCGCCGATGGTCGACTGGAGGACGAGAAGGGCGGACATCACCGCCCAGTAGCCCTCGGTCATGCCGAGCAGCGCCGTCACGCCGTAGGAGATCGAGCCGGCGAGCGTTGCCCGCACCATCGAGCGCAGCGCCCCGCGGTGGGCGCCGTACCAGCTCTCGACCCGCGCGCCGAGCCCGCTCATTCGTCGAAGAGGCTCGCCTGGCCGGCGGGGGGCGCATCGGGCTTCCGGCGGCGCTGGCGGGTGGCGCCGGATGTCGCGACCGCGGCGACATGGCCGTCGTGGAACTCGATGTCGAGCACGGCGCCGGCGGCGACGTCGGCACCATGCACCGGACGGTCGTCGGAGCGGACCAGCGCGAAGCCGCGGGCGAGCACGCTGCGATAGGAGAGGGTGCGGAGCAGCTGGTCGAGACCGCCGAGCCGCGTGCGGCCGGCGGTGGTGATGGTGGTGACGGCCCGGCGCGCGGCGCGCTCGAGCTCGGCGACGCGCTGGCGGTCGCGGCGGATCTGCTCGGCGATCGGCTCGATGCGAAGGCGCCGGGCGCGGAGCGAGAGGTCGGCCTGGCGCCGCTCCAAGAGC
>JAEVZM010000692.1 GCA_023392225.1 Pseudomonadota bacterium | reverse complement strand
GATCAGCATCGCCGCCGCACCACCGCCTTTCCGGCTCGACGAGCTTCGGCTCGAGCGCGACGCCATCTGCAGCAATGCGCGCGGGCTTCGCACCACCAGCTCGCCGACCAGCGTGATCACCCCGGCGAAGACCGCGGCGGTGACGAGAAGGGTCACGTCCTTGTTGCGAATGTGGGTCAGCTCGTGGGCGAGCACCGCTTCCAGCTCCGCATCGTCGAGGCTGTCCATCAGGCCGCGGGTGACGGTCACGGTGTGCTGCTTCTCGCGCAGCCCGCTGGCGAAGGCGTTGCGCTGCGGCGTCTCGATGATGCGGAGCGTCGGCATGGTGATGCCGCGGCTGATGCAGAGGTTCTCGAGAAGGTTCCACAGCCGCGGCTCGGCCTTGCGGTCGACCGGCCTCGCCCCGGTGATCGCGTCGATGATCCCCTGGTTGGCGAACCAGGCGATCGCCCACCAGACCGCCGTCACCACGGCGACGATCGGGATGATGCCGGGCAGCATCTGGAGCGCGTTCCGGAAGCCCTCCTCGACGGTATTGGCGTCCAGCGCCGCGATGAACACGGCGACCCCGAGGGCGATCAGGCAGAGCAGCAGCGGGAAGCCTGCCAGCAGCAGGACCGACTTCAGCTGGTTGTTCCAGATGTGGGTCTTGAGGCCGTAGCTGCGCATCGCTCAGGCCGGGTTGGCATCAGGCGGGCGGGCGCTCGCGCGCCCAGCTCAGAACTTGACCTGCGGCGGCGCCTGGACGGCGGCCCGCTCGCCCTCGTCGAGCTCGAAGAACTCGCGCGACTGGAAGCCCATGTTGCGGGCGATGAACACGGCCGGGAACTGCTCGATGGCGGTGTTGTATTCCTGGACGGCGTTGTTGAAGAAGCGCCGCGAGGCCGCGATCTTGTTCTCGAGGTCGGCGAGCTCGGACTGGAGCTGGAGGAAGTTCTGGTTGGCCTTGAGGTCGGGATAGGCCTCGGAAAGGGCGAAGAGCTGGCGGAGCGCCCCGGTCAGCATGTTCTCGGCCTTGGCCTGCGCCTCGGGGCCCTGCGCCGCCACCGCCGCGTTCCGCGCCGCGGTCACCGCCTCAAGCGTCGAGCGCTCGTGGGTGGCGTAGCCCTTCACGGTCTCGACCAGGTTCGGTACCAGGTCGTGGCGCTGCTTGAGCTGGACCGAGATGTCCGACCAGGACTGGTTCACCGTCTGGCGGAGCGCCACCAGCCGATTGTAGAGGAAGATGAGGTAGAGGACGACGAGGACGATGATGCCGAGGATGATCCAGCCGGTCGTTCCCATGTCGCTCTCTCCGTCTCCGCTTGGTGCGCGCGAAGCGTGAACCTAGCAGGCTGCGCCGCTCGCGGCCATGATCGGCGTCACAGCCCCGTTGCCCCCCGGAGCGCTGCTGTCGCGGCAGCCGGCGTTGCCTGGCGGGCTCGGCGCTACGCGGCGGCTGCGGCTACACGCTGCCAGAGCGGCGTGCCGGTCGTGTCGGTGTCGATCCGGGTGACGTGCCAGCGGCCGAGATTGGCGGTGTAGAGCGCCGCACCGTCGAAGGCGATGTTGGTGGGATGGGCGAAGAGATGCGCCGTCGGCTCCTCGATATAGACCTCGACCGTCTTGCCGTCGGGGCTGATACGGAGCACGCGCGACGGCTCGTAGCAGCCGACGAACAGGGCGCCGTGGTCATCGAAGGCGATGCCGTCCGGGAGGCCCGGCAGGTCTGTGGCGAAGGGCTCGGCGTCGCCCGCCGACCCGTCGGCGCGGATCGGGATCCGGGTGATCTTCTGCGCGAAGGTCTCGCAGACATAGAGCGCCGTCCCATCGAGCGACAGCGCCATGCCGTTGGCGAAGCGGAGCGGGCGGTCGTACCAGAGGCTGCCCTCGCCGGTTGAAAGGTCATAGGCCCAGACGCCCGGGCCGGGCTCGGCGAAATGGTGGCTGTCGGAGACGAGCAGGCGGCCGCGGGCGGCATCGACCACCGGGTAGTTCGGTATCTTGATGCCGGGCGCGGAGAAGCGCTCCACCCAGTGCCGCTTGAGGTTCAGCCGGTAGACGGCGGCGTCCCTGAGGTCGCAGAAGAACAGCGAGTTGTCGCCGTCGAAGGCGAGGCCAAGGGTGAGTCCGCCGCCCTGGCCCATGACCTCGATGCTGCCGCCGTCCTTGGCGATGCGCAGCACCTCGCCGTTTTCCGAGCCGCACCAGACATGGCCGTCCGGCCCGATGGCGACGCATTCGGGGTGCTGAAGCCGGGGCTCGGTGAAGATGCCGTCGAAGAACACGCGCGCCCGCGATTCGGGGAGGACGGTCTTCTCGGCGGTGGCGAAGCGATAGGCCATGGCGCTAGCGCAGCCCGATGAAGCCGGGGTCGTAGGGATATTCGACGCTGGCGCCGGTGTCGCCGGTGATGACCAGCTTGCCGTCGCCGATGACGATGCCGGTCACCTCGGTCCAGCCCTCGGGCAGCGGAATGCCGCCGACGGCATGGCTGAGCGAGACCGAGCCGCCGAGGTCGACATGGGTCGGCACGCCGGACTCCGAGAGCTCGTTCGGCTCGATCGACGCCTTGTGGCCATAGGCCGACCAGGCCCGGCCCTCCTCGATGCCGAGCACGCCCGTGTGGCGGCTGCTCCACGGCGCGTAGTAGCGGCCGCCGTTGGAGAACCACAGGAAGGTGACCGGATAGTCGGCCGGGTTCTTGAGCGACAGCATGATGTCGCTCTCGGGCGTGCGCACCGCGGCGGCCCAGCCGAGCGGCGAGTCCTTCTCCTCGACCAGCATCAGGAAGTCCTCGTGGCCGTCGGCGAGTGGATAGTTGCGCATGTCGACGACGCGGCCATCCTTGAGCGGCAGCTGCGAGAGATCCGTGAAGCGTGCCGGCACCTTGAACAGCGAGCGACCACGTGTCGGGTCGGTCTCCTGGGCGAGCGAGGGGATGTCGGCATAGGCCTTCTTGGAGAACGACAGCCGCCCCTTGCCGCTGAACCGGGTCATGCCGTGGCTCGCTGCCGAGATCCGGCCGTGGCCGCCGTCGAAGGTGTGGCGCTGGTAGGCGAAGGGATGGCCGCCGCGGAGCGTGATCTCCTTGGTCACCCGCGCCCCCATCACCGGCCTGGTCAGCACGTAGCGGGCGGTGGTGCGGTCGCCGCGCTCCTCGACGTCGAGCACCTCCCACGGCGCGTTGGCCGGCCAGCCGTGGGCGAGGATGTTCTCGACGTCGGCGGTCGAGAACGGCGCGCAGAAGAAGTCGCCGGAGAGGTATTTCAGGCTCGGCGGGATCTCGGGGTCGTCGATGACCGCCTTGTCCTCCACCCACGGCGCCGTATGGAGCGGCTTGAGGGTCCGGCCGCCGATCTCGATCTCGAAGGCGCGGATGTGGCCGACCTCGAGGTCGAGCACGAGGCGCACGCCCGGCGCGGTGATGGTGTGGAACTTGTCGCTCATCTCACTCCCCAGATGTCTTTTCCGGTTCTGGCAGAAGGCGTAGCACCGGAATTCGGAGCCACCAACATGCAGCGCGGCGTGAGCCGCCGGGCTGAGCGTTCTTGATCGGATTTCGTCGCGCCGGATGCGCCGACGTGGCGCCTGCCGATCCCCGGCGATCATGATAGGTTGCCCGCCCCGAGGTGCGCCGCCTTGCCGCCGCGCCAGAGACCGACAGCCCGAGAGTGACGACCATGAGCCAGTCCCCGTATGACAACCTGATCGCCGGCGTGCCCACCGAGCTCTATATCGGCGGCGCATGGCGTCCGGCTTCCGACGGGGCGGAGATCGCGGTCACCGATCCCGCGACCGAGGGGACGATCACCAGCGTCGCCTCGGCGAGTGTCGAGGATGCCCGCGCCGCGGTCGAGGCGGCGGCCGTTGCCGGCCCTGCCTGGGCGGCCAGGAAGCCGCGCGAGCGGGCGGAGATCCTCCGCAAGGCCTTCGAGCTGGTGATCCGCGACAGCGACCGGCTGGCCAAGCTGATGACGCTCGAGAACGGCAAGTCGCTCGCCGATTCGCGGGCCGAGGTGAGCTATGCTGCCGAGTTCTTCCGCTGGAGCGCCGAGGAGGCGGTGCGGAACATCGGCCAGGTCTCGCAGGCGCCGGTCTCCGGCGCCCGGATCCTCGTCCAGCACAAGCCGGCGGGGGTCGCGGTGCTGGTCACGCCGTGGAATTTCCCGCTCGCCATGGCGACGCGCAAGATCGGCCCGGCGCTCGCTGCCGGCTGCACCGTCATCCTCAAGCCGGCCTCCGAGACGCCGCTGACGGCGCTGGCGCTGGTGCCGATCCTCGAGGCGGCGGGCGTGCCGCCGGGCGTGGTCAACGTCATCCCGTCCAAGCGCTCGGGCGCGGTGGTCGGCACCATGCTCGAGGACATGCGGGTCCGGGTCATCTCCTTCACCGGCTCGACCGAGGTCGGGCGGAAGCTGATCGAGGCGGCTGCCCACAACGTCGTCAAGCCGGTCATGGAGCTCGGCGGCAATGCCCCGTTCCTGGTCTTCGAGGATGCCGATCTCGACGCGGCGGTCGAGGGCGCGATGATCGCCAAGATGCGCAACATGGGCGAAGCCTGCACTTCGGCCAACCGATTCTACGTGCACGAGGCGGTGCACGATGCCTTCGTCGAGAAGTTCGCGGCGAAGATGCAGGCGCTGAAGATCGGCAACGGCCTCGAGGAGGGGGTCGCGGTCGGGCCGCTGGTCAACGCCGAGACCCGTGACAAGGTCGCCGAGCTGGTCGCCGATGCGGTCAGCAAGGGGTCGAGGGTGGTCACCGGCGGCACCGCGCCCGACGGCAAGGGCTACTTCTACGCCCCGACCGTGCTCGCCAACGTGCCCGACGATGCCCGCTGCCTCGCCGAGGAGATCTTCGGCCCGGTGGCCCCGGTCCAGACCTTCCGCAGCGAGGACGAGGCGGTGGCGAAGGCCAACGCCACCGAATACGGCCTCGTCGCCTATCTCTTCACCCAGGACCTGTCCCGCGGCCTCCGCGTCTCGGAGCGGCTCGACTTCGGCATGGTCGGGCTCAATCGCGGCCTCGTCTCCGACCCCGCCGCGCCCTTCGGCGGCATGAAGCAGAGCGGCCTCGGCCGGGAGGGCGCGCACGAAGGCCTGATGGAGTTCCTCGAGACCCAGTACGTCTCCGTCACCTGGTGACGGAGACGCTGCGGGTCCGCCTTAGGACTGCGGCCGCTCCGGCTTCTCGCGCGGGAACCGCGCCCGGAAATCGTCGGCGATCTCCTCGAAGGTCACGAAGTTCACGCCGGCATGGCCCTTGAAGTACTCGTGCAGCCGCTCGAGCATCAGCAGCACCTGCGGCTTGCCCGACACGTCCGGGTGGATGGTGAGCGTATAGACCGCGTAATCGTATTCCCGGTAGACCCAGTCGAACTGGTCGCGCCAAATCTCCTCGAGCTGGCGCGGATTGACGAAGCCGTGGCTGTTTGGCGAGGCCTTGATGACCATCATCGGCGGCAGGGCGTCGAGGTACCACGAGGCCGGGATGTCGATGAGGTCGGTCTCACGGCCGCGTTGGAGCGGCTTCATCCAGGCCGAGGGGTGCTTGGAGTAGTCGATCTTGGTCCACGAGTCGCCCACCCGGACGTAGAACGGGTGGAAGTCGTTGTTCATCATCGAGTGGTCGTACTTGATGCCCTTCCTGAGGAGCAGCTCCGCCGTGTTCGGCCCGAGCTCCCACCACGGCGCGACGTAGCCGCGCGGCGGCTTGCCGGCGAGCTTGGTGATCACGTCGATGCACTTGTCGAAGATCGCCTCTTCCTGCTCGGGCGTCATGGCGACCGGGTTCTCGTGGCTGTAGCCGTGCATGCCGATCTCGTGGCCGGCATCGGCGACGCGCTTCATCTGGTCGGGGAAGGTCTCGGCCGAGTGGCCGGGGATGAACCAGGTGGTCTTGATCCCCCACTTCTCGAACAGCCGCAGCAGCCGCATCGAGCCGACCTCGCCGGCGAACAGGCCGCGGGTGATGTCGCAGGGGGAATCCTGCCCGCCATAGGAGCCGAGCCAGCCGGCCACGGC
>JAEVZM010000687.1 GCA_023392225.1 Pseudomonadota bacterium | reverse complement strand
CGCTCGAGGTGGTCATCGCCGAGATCGGCGACGGCCGCGTCCTGCCCTGGACGCTGGTCTGGAAGCCGGGTCTGTCGGCCTGGATCCGGGCCGGGGACTTGCCCGAGCTGGCCAAGGCGCTGGCCGGGGCGACGCCCCGCCCGCCACCGCCGCCGGCCCAGCCGCCGCCTCCGCCCGCCGATCTTCCGGCGGACGCCGTCTATTTCGTCGCCGAGGGTGATGTACCGCGCGGCCCGCTGTCGGAGGCGGAGGTCCTGGCGGCGATCGCGGCGGGCGAGATCGGGCGAGCGACGCTGCTCTGGCAGCCCGGCACGGAGGCCTGGGTCCGGGCCGATACCGTGGCCGCCTTCGCCGGTCGCTTCACCTTCGACCCGCCCGGGATCCCGGCGGCGGAGCGGATGCGGCAGATGATGATCGGCGCGTGGGCGTTCACGCCGCTCGCGGGGGATGGCGGTGGCGTCCGCACCCGCCTCACCTTCGCCGGAGACATGACGGTCGCGGGCGAGGTCAGCGTCGCCGTGCCGGGCGACGCGCCGGTGGTGCGTCCGATCTCGGGCGAATGGGCGGTCGAGGATGCGTCCGCCGAGCGGTTCACGCTGCTGCTCAGGCTCACCGGCGGCGCGCCGGGCCGGGTCGTGCTCCGCGTCGTCGACCCCGACACCCTCGTCAACGAGACCGACGGCGGCAGCGCGCGCC
Organism: Pseudomonadota bacterium; assembly: GCA_023392225.1. Classification (GTDB taxonomy): domain Bacteria; phylum Pseudomonadota; class Alphaproteobacteria; order Rhizobiales; family Kaistiaceae; genus Bauldia. The sequence goes on along the minus strand of JAEVZM010000687.1, from coordinate 7,033 downwards.
GTCTTCGCGAATAAACCCTGCGCCGACTGGACTTCGGGCCGAACCGGCCTCAGGCCGCCGCGCTGACGGCGGCGAGCAGCCCCTCGAACAGGCGGCGGCCGTCGCTGCCGCCCTGCTGGGGCTCGATCAGGTCCTCGGGGTGGGGCATCATGCCGAGGACGTTCCGCCTGGCGCTCAGCACGCCGGCAATGCTCTCGACCGAGCCGTTGAGATTGGTCGCCGGGCCGATGGTGCCCGCGGCGTCGGTATAGCGGAAGGCGATGCGGTCCTCGCCCTTGAGCTGGGCCAGGGTCTCGTCGTCGACGCGGTAATTGCCGTCGCCATGGGCCACCGGGCAGCGGATGACCTCGCCCTTGGCGTAGAGTCGGGTGAAGGCCGACTCCGTCGTCTCGACCCGGAGGTGGGTCTCGCGGCAGATGAAGCGGAGGCTGGCGTTCCGCATCAGCACCCCGGGCAGGATGCCGGCCTCGCAGAGGATCTGGAATCCGTTGCAGATGCCGAGGACGGCGACGCCCGCTTCGGCCTTCGCCGCCACCGCCCGCATCACCGGCGAGCGCGCGGCGATGGCCCCGGAGCGGAGATAGTCGCCATAGGAGAAGCCGCCCGGCAGCACCACCAGGTCGACGTCGGGGAGGTCGGGGTCCATGTGCCAGACCACGACCGGCTTCCGGCCGAGGATCTTGGTGAGGGCCGAGACCATGTCGCGGTCGCGGTTGGAGCCCGGGAAGAGGATGACGGCTGAGCGCATGTCGCGTCCTATAGCAGATTCCGCGGGCGTGTCGTCTAGGGGCGTGGCCGCAAAGCGGCGATGATCGCGATGAACGCCTCCCGGCCGACCCCCCACACGCCGGCGCAGCCCGCGGCGAGGCCGCTCACAAGAGTGTAGCGATGGCCGCGGTGGTCGAGCATCGCCGTCAGCTCCGACGGGCTCATCGCCCGGCAGCCGCTCCAGCGATCGGTGGCGAACACGGTGAAGCCGTTGATCTCCCGTGTCGGGCCGACTCCCGGCCACGCCGGCAGGTTCTCGACCAGCGGCCAGAGCGGATCGAGGAAGCCGGCCTCGCTGCGCGGGATCTCGGTCGGCAACGGTCCATCGGCCGGCGCGACGGTGATGACCACGCCGGTTCCCTCCTCGCACCGGATCGAGCGGCATTCGCGGGGTTCGAGCCGAATGCCGCCGCGCCAGCCGGTCGCCTGCCACGTCGCGTCGTCGTAGTCGAGAATCAGGTCCCCGATCGCCACCGTCGCGGGCGCGGCCTGGACCGGCGCGGCCAGCGTCAGGGCGAGGAGGGCCAGCGCGGCCCGGATCATGGACCGGCCAAGTCGGCCGGTGCGAGGCCGTTGAGCAGGCGTTCGAGCCCTTCGCTCTCCTGCCGTGACGTGTGGCACTGCTCGCCGGGGGCGAGGAACCAGTAGGCGCGGCCGCGGTGGATGGTGCAGGCATAGACCGGCGAGCCGGCGAAGTTGCGGCAGCCCTGGTCGAGCGTGGCGACATGGATGGTGAGCCCCACGGCCTGGGCGAGGCCGGCGCCGCGGGTCCAGGCATGCGGGTAGTCGAGGGCGGAGCGGTCGATCACGGCACCGGGCGAGCAGGTGGTCAGCTCGGCCGGCACGGCGACGATCGACATCAGCGGCGCCTCGCATTCCGGCCCGACGCAGTGGACTTGGTAGGCGTCGCCTTCGCCCTCGATCCGCCAGGTGCCGGGGTCGTGGTAAAGCGTGAGGTCGCCGATCCTGGCCCGGGCCATGCCGTCGGGCAGGGTCTCGATGTCGGCGGAAAGGGCAGGGGAGGCGGCGGCCAGGGCCACGGCGAGGATCAGCGTGTGCGGTATCGACAGAATCGCCAAGGCAGGACTCCGCGTCGTTCCCCCGACGCGAAGCATCCTACGGGCTTGCTATGGCGAGAGTGGGCCGCCGCGGTGATCAGGTCGCGGCAGGCTCGACAAGATCAAGCCGCCGCTCGATACGATCGAGCCGATCGTCATAGCGGTACAGCGTCGTGTAGATGTTGTGCGTATCCTGCTGCATCGCGACCATGTGGCCGCGAAACGCCTGCATCTCGGACTTGAGCTCGCTCTGGCCGTGCTTAAGCAACGCCACGTCGTCCCGAATCTGCTTCAGGACCTCGTAGATCCGCCCGGACGAAACTTCCGCCATCGGTGCCTCGCGGGGCAGCGCCTATGTCAGCTCGACCGCATAGTCCTCGATGACGAGGTTGGCGAGGAGCGCCTCGCACATCCGGTCGAGCGCGGCCTTGGCCTTGGCGCGATCGGTCTCGGCCAGCTCGATGTCGAACACCTTGCCCTGCCGGACGCCACCCACCCCGCCGAAGCCGAGCGAGGCGAGCGCGCCTTCGATTGCCTTGCCCTGCGGGTCGAGGATGCCGTCCCGCAGGGTTACCGTGACCCGCGCCTTCACTGCACCAGCACCGGGCCGTTGCCCTTGGGGCGCTCGCTCTCGAGGAGGATGCCGAGCCGGCGAGCGACTTCCTGGTAGGCCTCGAGGAGGCCCCCCATGTCGCGGCGGAAGCGGTCCTTGTCGAGCTTGTCCTTGGTCTGGACGTCCCACAGGCGGCAGCTGTCGGGCGAGATCTCGTCCGCCACCACCACCCGCATCATGTCGTTCTCCCAAAGCCGGCCGCACTCGATCTTGAAGTCGACCAGCTGGATGCCGGCGCCGAGGAACAGCCCGGCGAGGAAGTCGTTGACCCGGATGGCCAACGCCATGATGTCGTCGATCTCCTGGGGCGTCGCCCAGCCGAACGCGGTGATGTGCTCCTCGGAGACCATCGGGTCGCCAAGCTCATCGTTCTTGTAATAGAACTCGATGATCGAGCGCGGCAGGACGGTGCCTTCCTCGATGCCGAGGCGCTGCGACAGCGACCCGGCCGCGATGTTGCGGACCACCACTTCCAGCGGAATGATCTCGACTTCGCGAATGAGCTGCTCGCGCATGTTGAGACGCTTGATGAAGTGGGTGGGGATGCCCATCCGGTTCAGGTGATTGAAGATGTGTTCGGAAATGCGGTTGTTGAGAACGCCCTTTCCGTCGACGACTTCCATCTTCTTCTTGTTGAACGCAGTGGCATCGTCCTTGAAGAACTGCACCAAGGTACCGGGTTCCGGTCCCTCGAACAGGATCTTGGCCTTGCCTTCGTAAATGCGCCGACGACGATTCATGGGCACATACCGTGGTTTGAGGATGTCCATTTTTCCGTGGGGTCCGGGGAATACATTGCCGTATCAGGGGCCTACGGCCGACTCGGGTGTTGCGGGACCGCCGTTCGCGGAGACCATATTCCATCGGTCCCCGATAAACAATCACGGTCCCGGCGTCGGGGCCATGCATCGACGGGGACCGTGGCGCACGCCGTTGATTTAGTCATGGGCAGACGATATGCAAGGGCCGCGCAAAGCGTGTGACAGCCGCCACGAGGAGCCCGTTCCGTGACCACTTTCGACAAGCGCCAGGATGCGTTCGAAGCCAAGTTTGCGCGGGACGCGGAGCTGCGCTTCAAGGCCGAGGCCCGCCGCAACAAGCTGCTCGGGCTGTGGGCGGCTGAGAAGCTCGGCAAGGCCGGCGACGAAGCGCAGGAATACGCCAAGTCGGTAGTCGCCGCCGATTTCGAGGAGCAGGGGGACGAGGACGTCTTCCGCAAGATCCGCGGCGATTTCGACGCCGCCGGCGTCGAGCAGTCCGACCATCAGATCCGTCGTACCATGGCCGAGCTCATGGAGACGGCGATCGGCCAGATCGAGGCCGGCACCTAGTCTATCGTTCGGGAGGGGAATCGTGACCGGATTGGCAGAACGCCTCCGCGCCGGGGAGACGCTGATCTCCGGCTGGACCCAGCTCCCCGAGCCGCTCCTTCCCGAGCTTGTCGCCCGACAGAAGTTCGACGCCGTGGTCATGGACATGCAGCACGGCCTGCATGATCTCCAGTCCGTGATGCGCTCGATCGGCGGCGTCGCCTATGCCGGCAAGCCCGCGGTGGTTCGCGTCGCGGTCGGCGACTTTGCGAGCGCCAGCCGGGCGCTCGATTTCGGCGCCTCGGCGGTGATCGCGCCGATGATCAACAGCGCCGCGGACGCCAGGGCCCTGGTCTCGGCCACCAAGTATCCGCCGCTCGGCGACCGCAGCTGGGGGCCGATCCGCGCCCTCACCGTGCTCGGCGTGCCCGACCTGCCGACCCAGCTCCGCACCGCCAATGCCGACACCTTCGTCTTCGCCATGGTCGAGACCGCCCAGGCGATCGAGGTGGTCGACGAGATCCTCGCCGTCGAGGGTGTCGACGGCGTCTTCATGGGGCCGTCGGACCTTTCGGTGACGCTCTCGGGTGGCAAGGAGATCTCGGCGACGGCCGATTGGCTGGACGCGCCGATCCGCAAGCTCGCCGACCGCGCCAATGCGGCCGGCAAGGTCGCCGGCGCTTTCGCCATGAACGCCGCCCGCGCGCGCTACTATATCGACCGCGGCTACCGCTTCGTCACGCTCGGCACCGACCAGAGCTATGTCGTCGAGGGCGCCAAGGCGATGCTGGACGCCGTCCGCGCACCCTAGTCGGGACGTCCGCCCATGGCGGCCGTGCCGCCGTGGCGGGCGCGTCATTGCGACGTCGGGGCAGGCACGATGCTGGCGAGCTTGCCGTTCCCGCGCGGCCGCCTTTCCAGGGAAGCCACCGTCGAATCGCTGTTCCAGACCAGGACCGTCTGGTCGCTGGAGCACAGCCCGCTGGATCGGATGACGATCGCCGTCGGAAGCCCGCCGCAGTCGTAGTAGCAGATCCTCCGCTCGCCGGCCCGGGTCCGATACCCGGACAGTTGCGGCGCCGTGAACTTGCAGAGCGCGGATTGAGCCGCCACGGCGCTGGGCATCGGATTGATTGGGCGGAAGCTGCGTTCGCGCGCTGTGGCGCTGGCGGCGGTAGCGATCACTACGACCGACCACAGGACTGCTCGGCGCATATCGGATCTCCCCAGGAATCACGGACGGCGGGTTTCGAACTCCGTCTTGCCGTCGATTGCATGCAATCTCCGCTCAATTTGCTTCTGAGTCAAAGAAAATTGCATGCATGATTGTTTGCCGCTTGAGGACGAAGTATTGATCTGTCCGCTCCAGCGCGGGTCCGCAGAAGAAATCAATCGGCTTCAAGAGAGTGCGGCGCCGACGCGGGTGCGAAAACGATACGCGGGCAAGGCATGCACGGATTGTTACATGCCGCGCTCCCATGCTGCTGACCTTATCGGCCGGAATTGTTGCGTCACCGGGGCGTGGTCGAAGTAAACGGGCGGGGTCTGTGTATCGTCAGGGCAACGGAGTTGCTGAAGCGCAACACTCCTTGGCAAAAGCCGGCGGCGATCGACTTCGCCCTTGCGCCGATTCACTTCGTCCCGCCTAATGCGCGTGGGGATAAGGCCGGACTTCGGGGGAAATGGGGCGGCTATCGCTCATGATGCGAATGCCGGACAGCGCAGCAAAGGGTGCTTTGACCCTTTCTGCGCTGTTGCTCTTTCTGGGGCCGGCCACCGCCGGCGGGCTGGGCGATGATTTCGACGTCGCCTTCGGCGCCGCGGTCACCAGCGACTACATCTACAACGGCATCAGCCAGACTGGCGGCAAGCCTGCGCTCCAGGGCTATGTCGAGGCGAACTACGGCATCTTCTATGCCGGTGCCTGGGCGTCGAACGTCGATTTCGGCGATTCCGACGTCGAGATCGACCTCTATGCCGGCATCCGGCCCGAGACGGATAGCGCTGCCTTCGACCTCGGCTACGTCTACTACGTTTATGCCGACGGCTCCGCGCCCGACTACGGCGCGATCCTCGCTTCCGCCGAATACTACGCCACCGATTCGCTGACGCTCGGCGGCAACATCAACTTTGCGCCCGACTATTCTCAGATGGGCGACTATTCGTTCTGGGCGGAGGGCACGGCCGACTACGCGTTGCCGGCCAATTTCGGTGTCTCGGGCGGGCTCGGCTGGCAATACTTCGCCGATTCCCTCGCCCTCCCGGACTACTGGACCTGGAACGCCGGCGTCTACTGGACGTGGAAGGAAGCCCTGACGGTTGACCTTCGCTATGTTGGAAGCGGTCTGTCGCGCAGCCAGTGCGCCGAGCTGATGTCGCGGAGTGCCTGCGGCAACCGCTTCATGGCGTCGGTTTCGGTGGATACTGCACTTTCCACACTCTTCGGGAACTAGCGGAACAACGCGTTCGGCTCGATACGAGTCTCTCAGCAGAGCTGATTCTGCTGGAGACGACTTTCATGAATAAGATGATCGCCGAGTTTGTCGGCACGTTTACGCTCGTGCTGTTCGGCTGCGGTGCAGCCGTGATCGCCGGGCCGGCCGTGGGCGCGACCACGGTCGGAGTGTTGGGAATCTCCTTTGCCTTCGGTCTTGCCATCGTCGCCATGGCCTATGGCATCGGCCAGGTGTCCGGTTGCCACGTCAATCCGGCGGTGAGCCTCGGCGTCTGGCTTGCCGGGCGCATGCCTGCCGGCGAGATGATCCAGTACTGGATCGCCCAGTGCCTCGGCGCCATCGCCGGCGCCGCGGTTCTTGCCCTCATCATGTCGGGCAAGGCCTCCGGCTGGAATGGTGGCCTCGGTGCCAATGGCTGGGGACCGGGCTACCTCGGTGAGTACAACCTGGTCTCGGCGGCGGTCTTCGAGGTCGTCGCGACCTTCCTGTTCCTGGTCGTGATCCTCGGCGTCACGCGCCGCGGCACGCCGCTGCACATCGCCGGCTTCGCCGGCATGGCCATCGGCTTGACGCTCGCCGTCATCCACATCGTCGGCATCAACGTCACGGGCGTGTCGGTCAATCCGGCGCGGAGCCTCGGCCCGGCGCTGCTCACCGGGGGCGTCGCCCTGTCGCAGCTCTGGCTGTTCATCGTCGCCCCGCTGGTCGGCGCGGCGATCGCGGGGCTCGTCTACCGCTCCGGCCTCATCTGGGGGCGGGAGGAGTAGCCCCGGCACCCATCCCGGATGCCGCGTTGCGCGGCATCCGGGGCGGGTTCGACACTGGGTG
>JAEVZM010000641.1 GCA_023392225.1 Pseudomonadota bacterium | reverse complement strand
CCTCCGGGCCGACCGTCGTCCAGGTGCTCGAGGGCGAGAATGCGATCCTCAAGAACCGCGAAGTGATGGGCGCTACCAACCCGGCCAACGCGGAGGAGGGCACCATCCGCAAGGAGTTCGCGCTGTCGATCGGCGAGAACTCGGTGCATGGCTCGGATGCGCCCGAGACGGCCGCCGAGGAGATCGCCTACTGGTTCGCGGGCATCGAGCTCGTCGGCTGAACCTTTCCCCGCAAGCGACGTTCCCCCGGTATCGACCACGCGAACCGGAGGAGAACGAGAATGTTCGACGCGTCGCAGATCAGGGAACACATGGAAGTCGTTGGTGCCGACGGTCGTCACGTCGGCACCGTCGACCGGCTCGAGGACGCCCGGCAGGTGAAGCTCACCGCCAATGACTCGGCCGACGGCGAGCATCACTTCCTCGCGATCGACCTCGTCGACCATGTCGACGACAAGGTTCACCTGAGGGTGCCTGCGGGGGAGGCGAAGCTCCAGATTCACTAGCGTCACGCCACAGTGATCGCGAACGGGCGGGCTCGAAAGGCTCGCCCGTTTTCGCATTCGACGTCTTCTTGGGCGGGCTTCTTGGCTACTTCCAGCGACTTTCGGCGTCGTCGTCCGCGGCCTTGGCCGCCACCCAGTCGCCGGACCCGGTGCCGTGCTCCTTCTTCCAGAAGGGGGCGCGGGTCTTGAGGAAGTCCATCAGGAAGTTGGCGGCCTCGAACGCCGCCTGCCGATGGGCCGAGGCGGTGACGACGAGGACGATGTTCTCGCCCGGCCGGATGCGGCCATGGCGGTGAATGACGGTGAGGCCCAGGAGCGGCCAGCGCTCCGAGGCTTCCGCGGCGATCCGGCCGATCTCAGCCTCGGCCATGCCAGGATAGTGTTCGAGCTCCAGCGCCTCGAGGCGGCCACTCTCGTCGCGGCAGAGGCCGGTGAAGGTCACGATCGCGCCGACGTCACGGCCGAGGGCCGTGAGCGCTGCGGATTCGGCGGCGACGTCGAAGTCGGCCGCCTGGACCCGGACGGTGGTCGTGGTCATCGCGACGCTCAGCCGCCGGTCATGGGCGGGAACAGAGCCACCTCGCGCGCGGCGCGCACCGGTGCGTCGCGCTGAACATGGACCTGGTCGACGGCGACGCGGATCACCTTCGGCTCGGCGAGGGCATGTTCGTATTCGGGGCCACGGCCCTGGAGCCAGGTGAGCAGGTCGCCGACGGTGGCGACCTCGGCCGGCGGCTCGAGCTCTTCCTCGGCGAGGCCGATGCGCTCGCGCACCCAGGCGAAATAACGCAGCTTCACATCTCCTCCGACATGATGTGCCGTATGCCGGCGCGGAAATAGTCATACCCGGTATAAAGGGTGAACAGCGCCGAAATCCAGAGCAGCAGCAAGCCGATATAGGAGACGATGCCGAGCTCGCCCATCGCTTGGACGCCGGAGAACAGCTGGTCTCCGGCCGGCCCGGCGATGAGGAAGGCGAGGGCGACCATCTGCATCGTGGTCTTCCACTTGGCGAGACGACTGACTGGCACGCTGACCCGGACCTCGGCGAGGAACTCGCGGAGCCCCGACACCGCCACCTCGCGGACCAGGATGATGATCGCGGCGATCAGCGACCATTCGCCGACGGTGTTGTCGGAGGCGAGGAGGAGGAGGGTGGTCGCCACCAGAAGCTTGTCGGCGATCGGGTCGAGCATCCGTCCGATGGCCGACTGCTGGTGCCACAGCCGGGCCAGGTAGCCGTCGAGATAGTCGGTCACGCTCGCGGCGATGAAGATCGCCAGCGCCAGCCAGCGCCCGGCATTGGTGCCTGGCATGTAACAGGCGACCAGCGCCGGCACCGCGAGAATCCGCCCATAGGTCAGGATGTTGGGCAGCGACAGCGCGCGTCCAGCCCGGCCGGGGGTCCCAGGCATTGTCGGGATCTGCTGCACCATGGTGTCTATCGGGGTCTTGCCAGCCTTGCCGTCGGGAATCGTGTAAGTCTTGCTGCGCTGATACCGGTTGCCCTGCCACGGACCGACATTCGCCCCATGGTAAGTGCCTTTCGCCACATCGTCCACGCCGGGCGGAACTCTCTCGCCGGGCTCAAGCACCTGCTTGCCACCGAGTTTGCCGCTCGGATCGACGTGGCAGCCTCGATCCTGGCCTTCATATGGCTGCTGATCCTTGGCCGGGGAATTGGCGATTTCGTGATTCTGGCCGTCCTTTTTTGCATTTTGATGTGCGTCGAGGCGCTCAACACGGCGATCGAGCGGATCGTCGACCGGACGTCGCCGGAGATTTCCGAGTTCGGGCGCGGCACCAAGGACATGGGGTCGACGGCCGTGTTCTTCATCCTCTGCGCGGCCGGCGTCTTCCTCCTTGCGGTCAGCGCCGACTCCTTCGGCTGGATCACGCTGTGAGCCGGCGTGGACAGGCCGGGTGCCGGGTCCTATAGCTGCCGCCGATGGCCCTTACCGAGACGGATCGCAAGCCTTCCCCGCACATCGTCGTCGCCGCCCCGACCTGCCGGCGGCCGAAGATGCTCGGCATGTTGCTCGACTCCTTCGCGACCATGCAGCCGCCCGAGGTGGGCAGCGTCACCTTCCTGATCGTCGACAATGCGCCGGACGCGCCCGTATCCGGGCTCGTCGAGGAGTTTCGCAAGCGCACCGGCGTCGACGTCCGCTACGTGCTCGAGCCGGAGGCCGGCATTCCGTTCGCCCGCAACCGGGCCCTTGATTTTGCCGAATCGATCGGCGCCGACTTCGTCGCCTTCGTCGATGACGACGAGTATGTCGCGCCGGACTGGCTGGTGCGGCTCGCCGCGCACCAGCGGCGCGTCGGATCCCATCTCGTCGGCGGGCCGGTGCGCCTTGCGCCCGACCAGGCCACCAGCCTCCTTGACCGGGTCGTCGAGCGCGGGGTGCGCAAGCGCTACGAGCGCAAGGAAGAGAAGAACGCCCGGCGGCATCGCGAGGGCAGCGACGGCAGCGTCACGATCATCACCAACAACTGGCTCGGCGATCTCGCCTGGATGCGTGAGGTCGGGCTTCGCTTCGATATAGCGCTGCGCTATTCGGGCGGCTCCGACACCGCCCTCTACCACAAGGCCAAGAGCCTCGGCGCCAAGACGTCGTGGTGTCCCGACGCGCTCGTCTACGAGACCGTGCCGCAGGACCGCATGACCCTCGGCTACCAGTACCGGAGGGCCCGCGACCAGGCGGCGACCAGCTTCTGGCGGAAGGGCGCCGCCGAGCGCCGCTCGGCGCCGGTGAACATCGCCACCGCCGGCGGCAAGGTGGTGGCGGGCGGCTTCCTCGTGCTCATCTCGCCGCTGACCGCCGGGCGGACCCTTGTCGATGGCGTGCGCCTGGTCGGCTACGGCCTCGGCTATGGCTATGCGATGGCCGGTCGCCGCTCCCGGCACTATGAGGTCCAGCAGGGGCACTGAGTCCTCGCGGCTGCCATTCCTGCGACCTTCCTCGGAATCGCTCTAGAATGCTCGAAGACTGACGCGCCCCGTGGCGGCGGACAGGCAGGAGCACCCCAATGACCCTTCGCGACATCCAGCAGCGTCTGCGCACGCCGCTGGTGCTGGTGCCCGCCGTTGGCCTGGTCGCTGGGCTGGTGGTGCGCGCCACGGGTCCTGGCGAGATCGCGACGGCGATCTGGGTCGTGGCGACACTCCCGGTGCTCGCCGCATTGCTGGTGGAGATCGTCGCCAGCCTCCGCCAGGGCGACGTCGGGCTCGACGTCGTGGCGGCCCTGTCCATGACCGCGGCGCTGGTGTTCGGCGAGAGCCTCGCTGCGGTGGTCGTGGCGCTGATGTATGCCGGCGGCCAGCACCTCGAGGCCTATGCGGAGAAGCGGGCGCGGCGAGAGATGACGGCGCTGCTCGCCCGCGCGCCGCGCGCGGCGCTCCGCTACCACGATGGCGGCCTCGACGAGGTGCCGTCCGAGGCGCTGGAGCCGGGCGACCGCATCCTCGTCCGTCGCGGCGACGTGGTGGCGGCCGACGGCACGGTCCAGTCCGGCGTCGCCGTCCTCGACGAGTCGGCGCTCACCGGCGAGTCGCTGCCGGTGCGACATGGAGCAGGCGACGCCGTGATGAGCGGCGCGACCAATGCCGGGGACGCCTTCGACCTGGCGGTGACCCGCCGGAGCGCCGAGAGCACCTATGCCGGGATCGTCCGGCTGGTCGAACAGGCGCAGCGGGCGAGGGCCCCCATGGCGCGTCTCGCCGATCGGTTCTCGCTGGTGTTCCTCGCCGTAACCCTGGTCCTTGCCGGTGGCGCCTGGCTGGTTACCGGCGATCCGATCCGCGCGGTGGCGGTGCTGGTGGTCGCGACGCCGTGCCCGTTGATCCTGGCGGTGCCGGTCGCGCTGGTCGCCGGGCTGTCGCGGGCCGCGCGCGAAGGGATCCTGGTCAAGGGCGGCAAGGTGGTCGAGCAGCTGGCGCGGATCCGCGTGCTGGTCGTCGACAAGACCGGCCCGCTCACCGAA
>JAEVZM010000593.1 GCA_023392225.1 Pseudomonadota bacterium | reverse complement strand
ACTTCCGACGGCAGCGCGGGCGCCGACCAGGCCCTCTTCTTCGACGACCATCGCCGCCTGGCGGAGCGGATCTGGCGCATGCGTGACACCAGCGCCTGGGCGCTCTACCCGCCGGGCGAGACGGTGCGGGTGACCGGCAGTGTCGAGGCGTGGCCGCTCGCGGCGGAAGGCGAGATCATCGTCTCGAGCACGCTCTCCATCCAGTACACGCGGACGCAGTCGCAGTTCGTCACGGCCGGGCGCCAGGTCCATCGCCTCCGCCGCCGCGGCGACGACTGGCGCCTCTGCCGCAAGATCCTGCTCCTCCCGGCCCAGAGCGGCGGCACGCCGCATCTCGGCTGGCTGCTCTGACCGGAGACGGTGACGATGACCTCCGACAGCCTTCGCCCCGATGCCGTGATCGCCCGCGGCCCCGACCTCAGCGCCGAGGTTGCGCATCTCGTCCGCGACGATCTCGTCCATCGCCGCGTCTATACCGACCCGGCGCTGTTCGACATCGAGATGGACCGGGTGTTCGGCGGCACCTGGTGCTACATCGGCCACGAGAGCGAGGTGCCGCAGCCGGGGAGCTTCGTCCGCCGCCGGCTCGGGCGGCGCCAGATCCTGCTCGCCCGCACCGAGGAAGGCGAGATTCGCGGCCTCCTCAACCGCTGCACCCATCGCGGCACGACCCTCGTCGGCGAGGAGCGGGGATGCCGGAAGCGGCTGACCTGCCCCTATCACGGCTGGGCCTTCGCGCTCGACGGCCGGCTTCTCAACCTGCCGGTCTCGGACAGCTACGACCGGCTCTACGAGCGCCCGTTCGACCTCGGCCAGCTCAAGGTCGAGAGCTACCGCGGCTTCGTCTTCGGCACGCTCGCCGCCGAGCCGCCCGCGCTCGCCGAGTGGCTCGGCGCGGCCGCGACCTGGCTCGACGAGCATATCGACCGCCACCCGCAGGGGGCGCTCCGCGTCCTGCCGACGGCGGTGCGCCAGGAGTATCGCGGCAACTGGAAGCATGCCTGGGACAATGCCGCCGACGGCATCCACGCCACCTTCGCCCACCGCTCGTACAACCTCCTCGGCAAGACCGCCGACACCGACACGGTTCTCGCCCGCAACCCGAACAGCACCCCGATGGTCAGCCGGACGCTCGGCCATGGCCACTGCGTCGTCGACCAGCGCCCGGGCATTCCGGCAGGGCCATGGTCGACCATGCGGCCGCTGCCGACCCGTTCCGACCTCGAGGAAGCGCTCCGCGACAGCGGCAACCGCAGCCGCGAGAACCTCGACCTGATGACCGGCAGCATGGTCAACCTCTCGATCTTCCCGAACCTCATCTTCGTCGGCAACCAGATGATGGTGGTCGAGCCGCTTTCCGTCGACCACACCCGGCTCAGCTACTACCTGGTGCTCGCCGACCAGGCGCCCGAGGAGGTCAACCTGATGCGGCTCCGGGTCGACGAGGACTTCGTCTCCTTCGGCACCCCGGATGACCTCGAGATGTTCGAGCGGGTGCAGGAGGGGCTCGCCACCGTCGAGGAGGAATGGATCGACATCAGCCGCGGCCACCACGCCGGCGATGTCGAGGACGAGCACGGCGACGTGGTCGGCGGCATCGCCACCGAGGCGCCGATCCGCGCCTATCTCGCCGAGTGGAAGCGCCTGATGGCCAAGCCGACGCCGACGACCGTCCGCCGCTCGCGGATCGAGGCGGCGAAGTTCAAGACACGGCAATCGCGCCGGGCGGCGGGCGGGGAGTGACGGACATGACGGAGAAGACGGCCATCGCCGCCGACGAGGTTGCCCGCCGCAATGCGGCGCTGGTCACCGACTATCACAATGCGCTGTGGCGCGATGGCGACCGCACCGCGATCGACCGCTACTGGCACCCCGACGCCGAGGTGCACATGACCGACTTCAGCGGCACCGCGGTCGACGTGGTGCGGGCTGACGTCGAGCGGTACTTCGCCGGCTTTGACGCGGTCGAGACGCGGATCGATCACCTCGTCGCCGCCGGCGACCGGGTCGTCCTCCACTGGACGACGTCGGGCCTTCACACCGGCCCCTATGGCGATATCCCGGCCACCGGCAAGCGGATCACCATGACCGGCATGGACCTTCTGACGATCGATGGCGAGCGCATCGTCGCCTGCTGGTCGATGTGGGACGGGCTGTCGGTCTACGAGCAGCTCGGCGTCCTGAAGATCGGTTGACGGAGAGGGGCAGGGGCACATGGCAAATGACGCAGTCGGCCCGGTCGGGTTCACGGTCGCCGAGCACGGCGTCGCCCATCTCCGCGGCCTTGTCGGCGAGGCCGAGCTCGCCGCGCTCCGCCTCGCGGTCGAAGGCTGCCGGAGCAATCCCGGGCCGCATTTCCGCACGCTCTCGCCGGAGGGCCGGCCGGTGGTGCAGAGCGACCTCTTCCGCTGGACCGATGTCCCGGCGATCCGGAAGCTGGCGATGGAGGGCGTGCTGCCGCGGGTCGCGGCGGCGGCGCTCGGCACCGATGCGGTCATCCTGCTCGAGGACCAATGGTTCTATTCGGCCGCGGGATCGGGGACGCCGAGCCCGTGGCACCAGGACCATCCCTATCACCCGCTGGAGCCCTGGTTCCTCACCATCTGGATTCCCCTCGACCGGCCGCCGGGGCCGGTCGGCATCCGGGCCGTGCCGGGCTCGCAGGCCGGTCCGGTCTACGCGCCGGTCGAGTTCTCGGCCGGCAAGGCCACGCTCGATGTCGGCGACATCGTTCTTCACCCGGTGCCGGACGTCGATGCCGACCCCGAGGGCTTTGCCGTCTATGCCCCGGATACACAGCCGGGCGACGGGGTGCTGCTCGATTCGCGGACGCTCCACGCCGCCGGCGGCCTCTGCTCCGGGACCTTCCGGCGGCTCTCGATCCGCTACGCGCACCCCGGCACGCGCTACCGGCTTCGGCCATGGCCGGTTGCGACCTTCTGGGCGGAGCATGCCCCGACGGAGGGCGGACTGTTGCCCGACGACGCGTTTCCCCTGATCCGGGTCGGCTAGGACCTCCGGGGCAGGTCGCTCAGCCGCCGGCGAGGCCGACGGTCTCGACCATGTAGCGCGAGTGGAAGCTCATGCCGGCGGCGCCCACGGCCTTGGCGAACGGGCCGCTGCGCCCTTCGAGCACCTTGAACGCGCCGGAATCGCCGCCCGCTTCCGCCACCCGCCGGCACAGCTCGGCATGGAGCGGCTGCGGTATCCGGCCGTCGATGATCAGCGTGCCGACCGAGACGAAGCCGGAGAGGGTCCGCGCCGCCGCGACCAGCGAGGTCGCGCAGGACGACAGCCATTCGTCGACGACGGCGCCATAGGCGGGCCAATCGGCGTCGGCGCTCCAGATCGCGGCCTTGTCCGCATCGGCCGGCAGGCGGGCGGCGAGATCGTCGAGCGAGGCGATAGGCGTCGCGCGCCCGGCATCGTCCCGCCCCGCATAGATGCGGTGATTGAGCACCAGCCGGCTCTCGGAGCGAGCCCCGACGAAGAAGTAGACGAAATCGTCGAGCGTCCGCGCCGTGCCGAACATCATCTCGGCACCGGCGGCGGCGGTCACGTCGTTCTGGATGTGGACCGGCAGGTCGATGATGCCGGCCAGCGCCGCCTCGAGGTCGATATCCGACCAGCGGCCCGACGCACCGCCCCACTCGGGGAGCGGCCAGCGGTCGAGCTCCTGCGGCACGGCGATGCCGACGCCCACGAGGCGCTCGCGATGGGCATCGCTCATTCCGGCGACCAGCCGCGGGATGTCGTCCGCAGCGGCGGCGAGCACCGCTTCGGCGGCGGGCCAGTCGTAGCGGTGCTCGACATGGGCGCGCACGCTGCCGAGGAAGTCGACGAGCACCAGGTCGGCGCTGCGCGAGCCGATCTTGAGGCCGATGGCGAAGGCGCCGTCGGGGTTGAGCGACAGCGGGATCGACGGCGGCCCGACCCGCCCGCGCTGGGCCTCGCCCGGCGTCAGCAGCTCGTCGCGCTCCAGCGCCCGCACGATCACCGAGATGGTCTGGGCGCTGAGGCCGCTGCGCTGGCCGAGCTCCATCCGCGACAGGCGGTCGTTCTGGCGCAGGAGCGACATCACCAGGCGCTCGTTGTAGGTGCGCACGCTGGTCTGGTTCAGGCCGCCGCCGCGGTCGCTGACGCGCATGGCGCGGGGCGGGGCGAAGCGCATGTCGGGCACGGTCAGCGCTCCCCGTCTGCTGGCGTTGGCCGCATGCTACTGCTCCGGCCAGCCGATGGCCTCGATCGCCTCGGCCATGGCCTCGCCGAGGCGACGGTGACCGGCGACGTCGAGATGAAATCCGTCGACCGGGCTCGACTGCACGACGCTGCCGGCATCGAAGAAGTGGACCTCGACCATGTCGGCGATCCGGGCATATTCGTCGGCGAGGCGGAGCGACTTCGCGTGGCCACCCTCGAACACGCTCTCCCAGCCCTTGAGGTCGTCGAGGATCGGCGGCGGCGAGACGATCATGATCTCGGGGACCTTCTGGCCGATGCCGGCACGCAGTCCCTTGATGTCCTGGGCGAGGGCGCCGATGCCCATCGCGATCTCCGAAGCGGTCTTCTGGAAACGGATCTTGAGGTCGTTGGTGCCGAGCATCAGGATCACGAGGTCGAGCGGCTTGTGGCTCTGGATGCAGGGCTTGAGGTAGGTGCGGCCGTTCTTCTCGGCGCCTTCGATCGGGTCGTCGCTCACCGTGGTGCGCCCGCTCAGCCCCTCCTCGATGACCAGCCAGCCGGGGCCGAGCAGCCCGCGGAGGATGCCCGGCCAGCGAACCGTCGGGCCGTAGCGATCGTCCGGCGTGTCGGCGGTCGTCTGGCCGTAGGTGTTGGAGTCGCCGTAGCAAAGTACCGAGCGCATTTCCCCTCCCGCCGACCCTTCGTCCTGGCCGGCCTTGCCCTTTTCGGCCGGGAGGCTAGGCCGCCTCGTGCGCGCTGTCAATTAGTCATTCAAGATGAATAATGATTGACAACCCATGCCGGCGCGACAATCCTTGAGAGAGGAAACGGGCGAGGCAGGAGGCCTCGAGGGGGCGAGATGCCCCGGGTCCGGCTCCGGGAGAGGGAGGAGATCATGCATAGC
>JAEVZM010000544.1 GCA_023392225.1 Pseudomonadota bacterium | reverse complement strand
TTAGGCTCGTCACCCAATCGAAGGGGCGGCGGTCGCCGCCCCTTCTCCCCTTCTCCCCCGGATATCGCCCATGTCGCTGTCCCTGCTCCTCCTGATCGTCATCCTGCTCGCGGTGGTCGGCTTCTTTCTCGGGCGGATCAGGGCCCTCAACTCCGCCGGCGGTGACAGGCGCGTCCTCCACTCCCTGCCGAACTACTATGGCTGGAGCGTCGCTCTGACGACCGCCCTGCCTGCCCTCGCCGTCCTCGTGCTCTGGATCATCATCCAGCCGATCATCATCGACGGCCGCGTCTCGTCGATGATCTCGCAGGAGGCCCTTGCGAACAGCACGCTCGACCTGGTGATGAGCGACGTCGTCCGGGTCGCGGACGGTCTCGACCTCGCCGTCTCCGAGGGCGTCCTCAGTGCCGAGCAGGCCTCGTCCATTCGCACCGAGTTCACCGACATTCGCGCCCGTCTCGGCGAGATCGGCGTTGCGCTCGGTTCCAACGTGACTGCCGAGACCCTCCACGCCGCCCAGGCCTATCGCGCGCTCTCCGCCACCGGCGG
Organism: Pseudomonadota bacterium; assembly: GCA_023392225.1. GTDB lineage: Bacteria > Pseudomonadota > Alphaproteobacteria > Rhizobiales > Kaistiaceae > Bauldia. The sequence continues at coordinate 3,881 of JAEVZM010000544.1, read as the reverse complement.
GATGCTGCGGACCGGCGTCGTGCTGCTTGTCGCGCTGGCCGGCCTCGCCTTCGGATATCTCCGCGTCAACCGCGACTTCCGCGCCCGGAACGTTGTGGAGGCGATCGTCCGCTGGGCGCTCATCGCCTCCGCCTCGATCGCGATCCTGACCACGCTCGGCATCGTCCTGTCGCTGATCTCGAACACCGTCCACTTCTTCCGCATCTACCCGGCGGCCGACTTCTTCTTCGGCCTGACCTGGAGCCCGAGCTTCGGTGGCGGCTCGCAGCTCGGCATCGTGCCGCTGATCTGGGCGACGCTTTACATCTCCTTCATCGCGCTTGCGGTCGCGGTGCCGATCGGCCTGTTCGCCGCGGTCTATCTGTCCGAATATGCGAGCCCGGCGGTGCGCGCGATCGCCAAGCCGCTGCTCGAGGTGCTGGCCGGCATCCCGACCATCGTCTACGGCCTGTTCGCGCTGCTCACCGTCGGCCCGCTCCTGGTCGAGGTCTTCGGGGCCAACGGCGCCCTCGGCGTCACCTGGATGCCGGGCGCCTCGTCGGTGCTCACCGCCGGACTGGTGATGGGGATCATGCTCATCCCGTTCGTCAGCTCGCTCTCCGACGACATCATCAACGCGGTGCCGCAGTCGCTGCGCGACGGCTCGCTCGGCCTCGGCGCGACGTCGTCCGAGACGGTCAAGCAGGTGATCCTGCCGGCCGCCCTGCCGGGCATCGTCGGCGCCATCCTGCTGGCGGCGTCGCGGGCGATTGGCGAGACCATGATCGTCGTGCTCGGCGCCGGCGCGGCGGCGCGGCTCAGCCTCAACCCGCTCGAGGCGATGACGACGGTGACCGCCAAGATCGTGAGCCAGCTGACCGGCGACGCCGACTTCGCCTCGCCCGAGGCCCTGGTCGCCTTCGCCCTCGGCATGACGCTGTTCGTCATCACGCTCGGGCTCAACGTCATCGCGCTCTACGTCGTGCGCAAGTATCGGGAGCAGTACGACTGATGGTCGACGCCGCCAACACGCTGGGCGCAACGCCCCCGAGGAAGTCGTCGCTGCTGACGATCGACCCCCGGACGCGCAGGCGCAATGCCGCCGAGACCCGGTTCAAGATGTACGGCATCATCGCCATCCTGATCGGGCTGGCCTTCCTGGTGGCGCTGATCTGGGCGATCCTGTCGAACGGTCTCGGCGCCTTCAGCCAGACCTTCATCACGGTGCCCATCACCGTCAGCCAGGAGCAGGTCGACCAGGCCGAGAAGTCGGTGGTCAAGACCTCCAAGTATCGCGACCTGATCATCGCTGCCTTCGTCGAGGAGCTCGGCGCCAACGGCATCGAGACCGACATGTCGAAGGGCGAGCTCGAGCGGCTGTTCTCGTCGGGCGCGGCCTCGACCGTCCGCGACTACTTCATCGCCAATCCGGACAAGATCGGCACGACCGTAGACTTCGAGCTGCTGGCCGCCTCGCGCGTCGATGGCTATCTCAAGGGCCGGGTGAAGCGCGACGATCTCCTCAACGACAAGAACCTGTCGGCGCCGCATCTCGATCTCGCCGACCAGATGGTCGCAGCGAACATTCTCGCCAAGCGCTTCAACTGGGAGTTCATCCTCGGCGCCGACGCGTCCGATTCCCGGCCTGAGCAGGCGGGGATGGGCGTGTCGATGATCGGCTCGCTGGCGATGATGATCGTGGTGCTGGTCCTGTCGCTGCCGATCGGCGTCGCGGCCTCGATCTACCTCGAGGAATTCGCGCCGCGCAACCGGCTGACGGACCTGATCGAGGTCAACATCTCCAACCTCGCCGCGGTGCCGTCCATCGTCTTCGGCATCCTCGGCCTCGCCATGTTCATCCAGTTCGCGCATCTGCCGCAATCCGCGCCGCTGGTCGGCGGCCTGGTGTTGACCTTGATGACGCTGCCGACGATCATCATCTCGACCCGGGCGTCCCTGAAGGCGGTGCCGCCGAGCATCCGCGACGCGGCGCTCGGGGTGGGCGCTTCGAAGATGCAGACGATCTTCCACCACGTGCTGCCGCTGGCCATGCCGGGCATCCTGACGGGAACGATCATCGGCCTGGCGCAGGCCCTCGGCGAGACGGCGCCGCTGCTGCTCATCGGAATGGTCGGCTTCATCGCCACCAACTTCCCCGATGGCGTGTCGGCTGCGTTCCTGTCGCCGAACTCGGCGATGCCGGCGCAGATTTACGAATGGGCCAAGCGCGCCGATCCGGCGTTCTACGAAAGGGCCTGGGGCGGGATCATCATCCTCCTGGTGTTCCTGGCCATCATGAACATAGCGGCAGTGATCCTGCGCCGCAGGTTTGAGCGTCGCTGGTAGGGAAACGAGCCATGAACCAACAGAACTGGAAGGCCAGGGAGCTTGACCCGACCGTGGTGACGATTCCGGACGTGATGAAAGAGAATTCCGCGAAGATCACGGCGCGCGACGTGCAGGTCTATTATGGCGACAAGCACGCCATCAAGAGCCTCAGCGTCGAGATCGAAAGCCGGGCGGTGACCGCCTTCATCGGCCCGTCCGGTTGTGGCAAGTCGACGTTCCTGCGCTGCATCAACCGGATGAACGACACCATCGACGGCTGCCGCGTCGAGGGCAGGATCGAGATCGACGGGGAGAATATCTACGACCCCAAGGTCGATCCGGTTCAGCTGCGGGCGAAGGGCGGCATGGTGTTCCAGAAGCCGAATCCCTTCCCGAAGTCGATCTACGACAACATCGCCTACGGGCCGAAGATCCACGGGCTGGCGCGCTCCAAGCGCGAGCTCGACGAGATTGTCGAGAGCAGCCTCAAGAAGGCCGGACTGTTCGAGGAGGTCAAGGACCGCATCCACGAGTCCGGCACTGGACTGTCGGGCGGCCAGCAGCAGCGGCTGTGCATCGCGCGCGCCATCGCCGTCTCGCCGGAGGTGATCCTGATGGACGAGCCCTGCTCGGCGCTCGATCCGATCGCGACCGCCAGGGTCGAGGAGCTGATCGACGAGCTGAGGGCCAACTACACCATCATCATCGTCACCCACTCGATGCAGCAGGCGGCGCGCGTCTCGCAGCAGACCGCCTTCTTCCATCTCGGCAACCTGGTCGAGACGGGGAGCACCGAGCAGATCTTCACCAATCCGCGCGACAAGCGGACCCAAGACTACATCACCGGCCGCTTCGGCTGAGATCGGATCGACAGATGGTCATGAACGAACACATCGTCGCCTCCTTCGACGAGGAGCTCAGCGAGCTTTCGAAGAAGATCGCCGAGATGGGAGGCATCGCCGAGCAACAGGTGGCGGAGTCGGTTCGCGCCCTCGCCCGGCGCGACGAGTACCTCGCCCAGGCGGTGATCACCATGGACATCCGCATGGACCAGCTCCAGCGCGAGATCGAGGACAGGGCGACGCTGATGATCGCCAAGCGCCAGCCGATGGCGCAGGACCTGCGCCAGATCGTGGCGGCGATGCACATCGCCAACGATCTCGAGCGGGTCGGCGACCTCGCCAAGAACACCGCCAAGCGGGTATTCGCGATCGAGGGCAATTTCGGCGCCCAGCGTCTCGTCGCCGGGGTCGAGCACATCGCCGAGCTGAGCTTCGCCCAGCTCAAGAACGTGCTCGATGCCTACACGACCCGCGATCTCGAGGCGGCCCACGCGGTGTGGGAGCGCGACGACGAGATCGACGCGATGTACACCTCGCTGTTCCGCGAGCTCCTCACCTACATGATGGAGGACCCGCGCAACATCACCTTCTGCATCCACCTCCTGTTCTGCGCCAAGAACATCGAGCGGATCGGCGATCATGCGACCAACATCGCCGAGACCATCCACTATCTCGTCACCGGCGTGCCGCTCACCGACGAGCGGCCGAAGAGCGACACGACCAGCACAATGC
>JAEVZM010000507.1 GCA_023392225.1 Pseudomonadota bacterium | reverse complement strand
TCGGGTGGCGACCCAGATCCTCGAGGCGCGGCCCCGGCATGCGCCCGCCCACAACATTCTCGGGGCGGCGTATCTGGCCAAGGGCAACGCGGCGGGGGCGGTGAAGTGCTTCCAGCGCGCGGTCCGGCTCGACGAGCGCAATGCGCAGTACCACTCCAATCTCGGCGAGGCGGAGCGGCAGCGCGGCAAGCTCCGCGAGGCCGGCATCGCCCTTGCCCGGGCCGTCGAGCTCAACCCCGGCTCGGCCCAGGCGCACAACAATCTCGGCATCGTCCACTATGACCGCGGGGCGTTCGCCGAGGCCGAGCAGGCCTATCGCAAGGCGCTCCTGATCGATCCGGCCTATCCGGAGGCGCACAACAACCTCGGCAATGCGCTGCGCATGCTCGGCCGCCGGGACGAGGCGGTCGAGGCATACCAGCGCGCGCTGCTTGCCCGCGAACACTATCCCGAGGCCTACAACAACCTTGCCACCGTGCTGCGCGAGCTGCAGCAGCGCGAGGGAGCCGAGCACGCCTATCGGAAGGCGATCGAGCTCCGGCCGGGATACCTCGAGGCCTACGACAATCTCGCGCTGCTGCATGCCGGCGACAAGCGGCCGGACGATGCACTCCGGGTGCTCGGCCGGGCGCTCGAGATCGACCCCCGCCGGGTCGCGACGCTGGTCATCGTCGCCCGCGTGCAGATCGAGAAGGGCAATCACACCCAGGCAGAGCAGGCCTGCCGGGCCGCGCTCGCCGTCGATCCGCAGAGCGTGGGGGCGCTCACCGCGCTCGGCGAGATCTGCTTCGACGGCGACCGGTTCGACGAGGCGATGGCGGCTCTCTCGGCGGCGCTGGCCAAGGAGCCGAGCGCCTGGGAGGCCCGCAACCTCTATGCGAACTGCCTCAAGGCCGTCGGGCGGATGGACGAGGCGCGACAGGCCTTCGAAGAGACGCTGGCACAGCAGCCGGAGGCCTATGGCTGCTACGCCAACCTTGCGGACCTGATCGAGTTCACGCCCGACGATCCGCATCTTGCGGCGATGGAGCGGATCCTCGCTGCGGCCCAGTCGCGCGAGGACAGCCGGCACACGTCGGTGCTGTTTGCGATCGGCAAGGCCTATGACGACATCGGGCAATACGGCAAGGCGATGGAGCACTGGCGCCGCGGTGCCGCGCTGCGGCGCAAGGAACTCGACTACGACGAGGCCGAGACGCTCGGCTTCTTCGATTCGATCATGCGCCTCTACGACGCCGACTACTTCGCCAACCCGCCCTTCGAGGGCAATCCGTCCGCACTTCCGGTGTTCATCATCGGCATGCCGCGGTCCGGCTCGACCCTCGTCGAGCAGATCATCTCCAGCCATCCGATGGCCCATGGCGGCGGCGAGTCGAAGGAGCTCTCGCGCCGGATGAGCGCGCTGCGCAGCCGCTTCCCCGGCCTGCCGCGCTATCCCGACATGGGGCGGCGCATGAATGCCGAACAGTACCGCATGCTGGCCGACGGCTATCTCTCGGCGATGCGGGCGACGAACCCGGTAGCGCAGCGCGTCACCGACAAGCTCCTCTCCAACTTCTATTTCGTCGGCATGCTGCGGGTGATGTTCCCCAATGCGCGGTTCATTCACACGGCACGCAACCCGGTGGATACCTGCCTGTCGTGCTTCTCCAAGCTCTTCAAGGACGACCTTCCCTACAGCTACGACTTCGGCGAGCTGGCGCGCTTCCACGCCCGCTACCAGGCGCTGATGGCGCACTGGCGTCGCCTGCTGCCCAAGGAGGTGATGCTGACCGCCGTCTATGAGGACGTGGTCGCCGACATCGAGGGCCAGGCGCGCCGGCTCATCGACTTCGTCGGACTGCCCTGGGATCCGGCCTGCCTGGCGTTCCACGAATCGTCGCGCCCGGTGAAGACAGCGAGCGTCACCCAGGTCCGGAAGCCGGTCTACGCCACGTCGGTGGAGCGGCGCAGGCGCTATGGTGCCGATGTTCAGGCGTTGATTGACGCGTTGTGTGCCTCCGGGGCAACAGACCGGGATGGCGCCGCTCTCGACGGAAACGGCACCGGCGAGCCGTCGCAGGCTCTGTAAAATCAATGCGTTAGGGGGCCGTTAAGGCGGGTCTTCCCCCGAAAGGCGCGAAATGAAGCCCTCAACGAGCCGGTGTCGTTGCGGTTGATTGCCCCTGCAAGGTCGTTAGACTGTAAATCTTGACTATTCCGAATATGGACGTCCGTATTCTCCGGGGGGACGAGTGGTGTTTTCACGCAAGTCGTTTTCGGCGCTTCTGACCGGCGCATCGCTCGCAGCGCTTTCCGCTGCATCCGGTCGCGCCGTCGCCGGCACCACGACGATCAATGCACCGACGTTCACCTGGAACGTGCCGCTCACCGACTATCTCAACATCTCTTCCACCTCCGTCGTCGGGACGTTCACGAACACCGGCACGATCTCCGACGGCCTTGCCAATCTGGATTCGAGCGGCGCCGTGGCCGTTCACGTCCGGGACGGGGCCGAGATCGACGTCTTCGTCAATGACGGGACGATCTTCGCTTCCGACAACGCGAACCCGGGCACCGGCAACACGACGACGGCCGACGCCATTGCGATCGGCCTCCATATTTCCGGCACCGTGCCCTCGACCATCAACAATGGCAGCATCGGCGCGGTCGCTTTCGGTTTCGATTCGCAGGTCGGCAATGCGGGAGCGTTCGGCGAAGCGACCGGCATCTACTATGAGTCGGAGGGGCCGGGCGGCAGCACCGTCGCGGATCTCGACAACAACGGTGACATTGACGCCAGGGGCGGGGCCCTTGCCATCAGCACCGATGGTTCCGCCAACGCCGAAGCGGATGCTTACGGCGTCTATGTCGGGTTCGACAATCTGGATGCGTCGGTCTCGAGCGCGATTACCAACGACCTCACCGTCGCGGCGGTGGCTGATGCCCAGGCGTCCGGGACATCGCAGGTGACTGCCAGAGCCTGGGGCGATGGTATCTCCCAGGACTTCGAGAACGTCGACTCCGGTTCCGCTGCGGTCGTGAACAATGGCGACGTGTCGTTTGCCGGGACCGCCCAGGCCACGGTCGGGGAAGGCTACGCCTCCGCGTGGGTCAACGCCGACGCGATCGATCAGGAGATCGATGTCGACCAGGCGTCGGGTCTGTCGGCCATCGTGTCGGCGACCAACAGCGGCAGTCTGACGGCATCGGGGTCAGCGACCGCCGTGGCGACCTACGGCGGGGTCCTGGCGGAAGCGACCGCTGCCGGCTTCGAGCAGGACGCCTATGGCGGCAAGACGGCTTCCTCGGTCTCGGCGACGAATCTCGGCGACGTCACCGTCATGGCATCCGCCCAGGCGACGCTGCAGTCGGGGACCTATGCGGGTGCCTACGGCAACGCCGTCGGCATCGCGCAATATGCGGCCGGCGGCAGCACGATGCCCTATGGGCAGAGCGCCAGCGCGTTCGCCGATAATCAGGGTTCGCTGTCGGTCACCGCGATGGCCTCGACGTCGGGCACCTACGTTGGCGATAGCACCGAGGCCCCGGGTGCTTTCGCCTTCGCGGCGGGTGTCCGTCAGCAGGTCTATGACGCCTCTGTGCTGTCCGCGACTGCGAGCAACACCGGATCGATCGACGTTCTGGCGAGCGCCTCGGCAGACTTCGTCGCCGGGACCTATGCCGCCGCCGGTGCGTTTGCGGCGGGGTTCAGCCAGGAGCTCGACAACGACTTCGACATTGGCGGCACGGCGCTCTCGTCGGTCGTCAACAACGGCAGCGTGACGGTTCAGTCGGTTGCCGAGAGCAATCTGGACTACGTCTTCTACTCCATTTCCTATGCCGTGGCAGGCGGTGTCGAGCAGAGTGTCTATGACACCGATTCGGCGACCGTCGCTTTCGAGAACGGCGAGACGGGGTCCGTCTCGGTCGCGGCGAGCGCGCACGCCGATTCGACGATTGCGATCAGCGAGGGGGCCTCCCTCGGCGTCGCGCAGAATGTCGAATCCGAGCGGGAATCATCCATCGCCAACCTGACCGCCGCCAATCTCGGCGTCATGTCGATCGATGCCATGTCTCAGGCCGACAGCACCTATGCCGCGATCGCCGTCGGCCTCGGAGTCGGCATCGCCCAGGATGCCTTGGCCGACCGCGTCACGCTGGATGCGACCAACAGCGGGACGCTCTCGGTCAGTGCGCAATCGCTGGCCAACGCCGTTGCTGGCGAGCTCGATGCGCCGGCGTTTGCGTTTGCGTACAACACCTATGTCGGCGGCGTGGTTCAGCAAGCCGATGCCGGCGCGCTCGCCTCGCTCAGCGCGGTGAACAGCGGGTCGTTGTCTGTCCTGTCCGACGCCAAGGCCACGGCTTCGACCTATGCCGGCAGCGGGTCGTTCGGCTTCGGCGTCCTTCAGGAGGCCAATGCGACCACCGCCTCTGCGCTATTCGACAATACCGGCAACGTTTCCGTGACCTCGTCCGGCGAGGCGCTCTCCGACATCATAGCTTTCTCCTATGTCGGTGCCGTTGGTGCGTCGCAGGATGTCCGCGGCAGCGGGATGGATGATTCCGCGTCTTCCGCGATGGCCGAGATCATCAATGGCGATACGATCTTCGCCAGCGCCGACGCGGCAGCCGGTGGCTTGAGCGCGGCCGAGTCGACCTATGCGTTCGCTGTGGCTTTCGCGACCGGGGCCAGCCAGTTCCTCGACGAGGCGGCGATCGGGGAGGCGAGCCTCACCAACAGCGGCACGATCGCGGCGGTGAGCAGCGCCAGCGCCACCGGCAACATTGCCATGGCCGAGGCGAGTGCCATCGGCTACGAGGCCGAGCTCGAGGATCTTGGCGCGGCGACGGCCTTCCTTCGCAACAAGAGTGCCGGGGGCATCTGGGCGTTCGCCGAGGCGACGGCCGATGGAGTCGACTACACCGCGGCCAACGCCGAGGCCGTCGGCGTGAGTGTGAACGGATATTACGATCTCGGCAGCTTCGACATCGATGCCGTCAACAAGGGGCTGATCGCGGCAAGCGCGGTGGCAACCGCAACCGGCAATGGCGTTGCCGAGGGGGCGGAGGCCTACGCGACCGGCGTCTCGCTCGATGCCTCCGACCTGCTTTCGGGGAGCTTCAAGAACGGCTCGTCAGGCGTGATCGCGGCGAACGCGATGGCGACGTCGGCCAACGGCTTCGCGCGCGCGGTCGGCATCGAGGCCGAATCCGACGCCAACGGCATGCTGATCACCAACAAGGGTCTGATCGCCGCCTATGCCGAAGGCGGGGTAGCCACGGCCACCGGTATTCTCATCGACGGTGGCATGGTGCCCGTGATCACCACGATCGGCCCGCCGCCGGCTCCGGCGCCGATGGCAGTCGCGACCATCGAGAACCACGGCGACATCTGGGCCGGAATCTCGACCGATGGTGGCAAAACGATTCTGCGCGGCAATGCGATCAACACTCAGGATGCGCCAAACGCCGTCACGATCCTTCTCGAGAACAACGATCCCGCCAACATCTTCGGCAACATCGACATCAGCGCCGACGATCAGATCAAGGTCCAGAACGGCGTCACCAAGTTCGACGGCGTGATCAACCCGGACATGGTGCTCGAGGGCGGGCTCCTGGTCGGCTCGAATGGCAAGCTGGTGATGCTCAACGACAACGACGTCGAGGGGCCGTCGAAGGCCTATGTCGACGTGTTCGAGATGGGCAAGAAGGGGACGCTCCAGTTCAACCTGACGCCCGACAACTCGGACGGCGCATACCCGACGATCACCGCTAACAACGCCTCGCTGGGCGGTACCTTCAAGGCCCACTACGCGAACGGGCTCTACGCCAACAAGTTGGTCTACGAGAACGTCATCACCGCCGACAGTCGCAGCGGCCACTTCGCCAAGGTCGTCGACAATTCGATCCTGCTGAAGACCAAGGCGATCTACGACGACGACAACAACGTCGATCTGAAGTTGACCCGGACCGGCTTCGGCGACGTGCCGGGGCTGACCCAGAACCAGAAGGCGGCGGGCAGCGGGATCGAGAAGGTCTATGACGACCTGCCGAACAAGGGGCCGTTCTCGGGCATCGTGAAGGATCTGTTCACGCTCGACGCTGCCGAATACGCCGCGGCGCTGGACCAGCTGGCAGGCGCCGAGTACGCCCAGCTGATGCAGTCGGTCCTGGGCTCCACCGGACAGCTGAACGCCTCGATCACCGATCGGATGGACTGCAGCGTCGAGACCAACCTGCAGTCCCAGGGGGCGGATGCGCGCAAGGGCTGCTTCGATCCGAACAAGGTCCAGATGTGGGCGCGCGTCGGCGGGGCTTGGAACAACGCCGACGGCGACAAAGAGGCGCCGGGCTACGACGAGACCCAGACGTCGATCTATATCGGCGGCGATTACGCCATCAACACCAACGTCTTCATCGGCGCCGTCGGCGGCTACTTCAACTCGTCGATGGATTTCGACGACTGGGGCGGTCGCAACGGTGCGGCCATGAATTACGATGGGGGCCAGATCGCGCTCTATGGCGGCTATGACGACGGTACCTGGTACGGCCGGAACATCCTGAGCTACGGCTTCTACTCTGGTGACAGCCGGCGCAGCTTCGGCATCACGTCTGCGCCACAGGCCCTGACGGGTGACTTCAACACCGACGTCGTCTCCTACTACGGCGAAGCCGGCCGGCGCTTCCAGCTGATGGACAATGTCGGCGCAACGCCGTTCCTCGGCCTCGGCCTCGCCAGCGCCGGGATCGACAGCTTCACCGAGAAGGACCCGAATGGCACCGGGGCCGCGCTCAAGATCCGCGGCGCGGATTCGTCGTCGGTCGCCACGACGCTCGGCTTCCGCGTCAATGGCCACTGGGGCGGGTTCCGTCCCGAGGCGACGCTGGCCTGGCAGCACCAGTTCGCCGATGCGCGCCAGACCGTCGACATGTCCTTCGCCGATGCACCGAACGGCGCGAATTTCAGCGTCGTCAGCTCCGATCCGGGCTCCGACGCGCTGATCGTCGGCCTCGGCGGCAGCTACTCGGTGTCGCGGTCGAGCGTCATCACGATGCGCTACGATGGCACCTTCTGGTCGGGCTTCAATTCGCAGCAGCTGACGGCGCGCTGGACGACGAAGTTCTAGCCGGCCCCTATGAGAAGTTGGCGAGGAGCCCCGGTTGAGGGGCTCCTTTCGTCTCGGGCCGTGGCACGCGGGGGGGGGGCGTCCCGCCCGCCGGCTTCGCAGGCCGCGGCGGAACGTGATAAGAAGCGGCCTCGTGCTTCCCGACCCGGCGCCTCCCGCAGCGGAACGATGGCTGGATGAACCCACCCACCCTGGCCGATGCCCTGACCTGGGCCCATGACCCCGCCGCGGGCGACCGCGAGAAGCTGATCGCGGCCGATGTCCTGATCTCGTTCGGCAATGTCGATCTCGCCGACGCCTTGATCGCCCAGCTCAGCACCCGCCCGGGGCTTGGCGGGCGGCTCAACCGGCTGATGGCCGCCTCGCGCCAGTTGCGCCGCAGCGGCGTGCTCGACGAGCTGCGCTCGATGACCGACGCCGGCGCCGACATCATGGACGGGCGCTACGAGGCCTATACGGCGCGCTACGATGGCGCGACCCGGAAGGCGATCGTGGTCTTCACCGGCATCGATCCGCGCATTTGGCTGTCGCTGATGATGCTGCACATGTTCCTCAAGCGGCTGAACACGCACGTCATCTACCTGACGGATCACCGCCGCCTGATCTTCCTCGACGGCCTGGAGACCGTCGCGCCCGGCTACGAGGGGCTGCGCGATGCCCTTGCGACCACGCTCGACGACCTCGGTGCCGACGAGGTCCATGTCATGGCCAACAGCGCCGGCGGCTTCGTCGGGTTGCGCGCCGCGATGGACCTCAAGGCGAAGTCGTTCCTCGGCATGAGCATCCGGACCGATCTGTCCGAGGACAGCCCGATCCCGGTCGGCGACTTCTTCAAGCGCCCGGAGTTGCGCCAGACCGCGCCGCACATGCTGGTCGACCTCAAGCCGCTGGTCGCGGCGAGCCCTTGGCCGGAGCGGATCATCCTCTATTCGGGCGACGGCAATCCCGTCGATCGTCCGCATGCCGAGCATCTCGCCGACCTGCCCAACGTCTCGCTGAACCTGTTACCGAACCACGTCCAGCACGACGTCGTGGCCGCACTCCTGATCCGCGGCGATCTCGAGGCGGTGCTCCGCGATTTCGTCCATGGCGAGGGTGCGGCGGGGCGCGTGGCGTGACGGCGCTGGCCGGGGTGGCGGTGCCGACGATCGCGCAGCGCCTCGCGCACCATGCCGCGACGCGCCCGGCCGACATCGCCTTCCGCTTCGTCGGGCGCCACGCCACCGAGGCGCGGAGCGTGTCATGGGGGGCGCTGCACGACGAAGCCCGGCGGATTGCCGGGGCGTTGGCCGGCCTTGTCGGTCGCCCGGTCGTCATCCTCTGCCCGGACCCGCGCGACTTCGTCGCCGCGCTCTCCGGCTGCCTGGTGGCGGGCGCCGTTGCGGTCCCCGTTCCCGGCAACGCGACGCGGCGCGCCGCCGGCCGCATCCGCTCGATCGTCGAGACCGCTCGGCCGGCGGCACTCATCGCCCCGGAGGCGACGCTCGGCCAGCCCTGGATGCATGAGCTTCTCGCGACCCTTGCCGTGACGCCGCTGCCGTTCGAGGCGCTCGGCTCGGTGCCCCCGGCACCGGTCGCGCCGGACGGCGAGGAGGACCGCCCGGCGCTGATGCAGTTCACCTCCGGCTCGACCGGGACCCCGCGCGGCGTCCTGCTCAGCGCAGGCAACCTTGCCGCCAATGCCGCCGCGATCGTCGAGGCCTATGGCCTCAGCGCGGCGACACGCGGCTTCTCGTGGCTGCCGCTCCATCACGACATGGGCCTGGTGGGCCACATCCTCACGCCGCTCTGGATCGGCTGCCGGTCCACCATCATGGATCCGCTGCTTTTCCTCCAGTCGCCGCTTCGCTGGCTCCGCCGCGTCGGCGAGGAGCGGGCGACCATCACCAGCGCACCCAACTTCGCCTATCAGCTCTGCATCAAGGCGGTGGTGGGGGCGGACCTTTCCGACATCGACCTTTCCTCCCTGACGGCGGCGGTCTGCGGCGGTGAGCCGGTCTGGCCCGAGACGGCCGAGGCGTTCTCCACATTGTTCGCCGCCTGCGGCTTCGATCCCGGGGCCTTCGCACCGAGCTACGGGCTGGCCGAGGCGACCTTGCTGGTCTCGAGCGGTCGCCGCCCGGGCGGGCCGCTGCAATTCCTCGGCACGGTCAGCGATGCCGATGGGCCGGGCGGGCGGACCGAGGTCCGCGCCATGCGGCTCGGGCCGCCGGTGCGTGGCACGACGGTGAGGATCCTCGATGCCGAGGCTCGGCCGCTGCCGGAGGACAGCATCGGCGAGATCGAGATATCGGGGGCGAGTGTCGGCCGGCCGGCGACGGATGAGCCCGGCGAAGCGCCGTCCGGACATGTCCTGACGGGCGATCTCGGCTTCCTCCATGGCGGCGAGCTGGTCGTCACCGGGCGGCGCAAGGAGCTGATGATCCTCCGCGGTGCCAATGTCTTTCCGGCCGATGCCGAAGCCGCCGCGATCGTCGCCGAGCCGGGAATCAGCCCGGCGGGGATTGCCGCCTTCGGCGTCGTCACCGACGGCACGGAAGAGATGTTCGTCGCCTTCGAGGTGCGGGCCGCCATGGAGCGGGAGGCATTCGCAGCCCTCGGCCGGCGGCTCAACGATGCGATCGGCCGGGCGACAGGCCATGTGCCGGCGGTCGTGCTGGCGGTGCCGGCGGGTTCCCTGCCGCGGACCACCAGCGGCAAGATCCGTCGCGGCGAGCTCGGCACGCTTTGCGCACGGCGTGCGCTTGTCGTGTACAACGCGACCGACGGGAGCTTCATCGGCGAAGGGAGCGGGACAGGTGGCAGCCGATCCTGAGGACAGGGAGACCGGTTCCGCGCCGGCGCGGCTCGATCCCGCCGCGCACTACGCCGAATTGCGGGCGCAATGCCCAATGGCGTGGCAGGCAAGCGCGCGGTCGTGGCTTGCGACCACCTACGAGGCGAATCACGCCGGGCTGCGGGTGCCGCGGACCTCGCACACGGGCATCCTCGGGCCCTGGCTCGCGCTGCGGGACCGGTACGGCTTCGACTTTCCATCGAGCATCCGCGTGATCGCGGCGATGCCGTTCAACTACGAGGGGGCTGAGCATGCCCGTCTCCGGCGCCTCGCGGCCCAGTCGGTGATGCCGTTCGCCGAGCGGACGGAGCTGTTTGCCGAGGTCGCGCGCCGCCTCCTCGAAAAGCCGCTCCGGGATGGCCGGATGGACTTCGCCGCCGACTTCTCCAACCGGCTCCTGTTCGAGGTGCTTGCCGACCTCTGCTACCTCGCGCCGGCCGATCGCGAAGCGCTCTATCCCCTCAGCCGGTTCTCCTGGGCGATCGAGGCAACGCTGTCGATGCGCGACCGGAAGACGATGGACGACGCCGTCGGCAACGCTTTCGAGCTGTTGTCAGACCGGGCGCCAGGGATCATCGCGCGTCACCCGGATTCCCTGTTCGCCGTCCTGCACCGCCTGATGCCCGAGGACGAGCCCGATCCCGTCGGGATGGCGGTCACCATGCTCTGCGTCTTCCTGCTCATGGGCAACGACGCCCTTGGCGGCGTCATGGCGTCGGGTGTCGCATGGCTGCTCGACCCCGCCCGCAACGGCGGTCGCACCGTGCCGCAGGCGCGCTGGCCCGAGATCGCCGACGACCTGCTCCGCCATGGCGCGCCGATCGATTTCCTGTCGCGGGTCTTCCATGCCCCCGCGACTGTGGGCGGGGTTGATCTCGAGCCTGGCGACAGCGTCATGTTCTCGCCGCTCGCAGCCAACCGCGATCCGGCCCGCTTCGGCGCCGATGCCGACGACATCAGCCTCGATCATCGCGCCGGGGTGGGCCTGACCTTCGGGGCGGGGCGCCACCTGTGCGTCGGCATGGCGATGAGCCGGAGCGTGGTCGCCACCGCCCTCGCGGTGCTGGCGGAGGCGCCGCCGTTGCGGCTCTCCGGTCCGATCGTGCCGGGACGCGGCAGCATCATTCGCACGATCGCCTCGATGCCGGTCGAGTTCGTCTGAGGCGCGGCTCCGATCGGATTTTCATTCCGCGCGCTGCGCACTACTATCCTTCGGCTTTGAACAGGCCCCGGGAGTGACAATGGAAGCCGCCGACGTCCGGACGCTCGTCCTGCGCAAGACCGCCGATCTCGCCGGCATAACCAGCGAGCAGATCACCGACGAGACCAATCTCGATTCGCTCGGGCTGGATTCAGCCGACGCGGTGGTGCTCGCCATGGAGATCGAGCAGGCGACCGGGCGCGAGATCGAGGTCGGCGTGTTCCTTCGGTGCGAGACCATTGCCGATACCGCGGCCGAGATCGCACGGCTCGTCGGCGGCGCGCGGGCTCCGGCAGCACCGGACGCGCCGGGCGACGGATAGCGGCACGCGGGTGTACTCGATCGTCACGACCTGCAAGGGCCGGCTCCATCACCTGAGGGAGACGCTGCCGGCGATGCTTCGCCAGCCAGGCTCCGAGGTCGTGGTCGTCGACTACGATTGCCCCGACGACACTGCCGGCTACGTTGCGGCGAACCATGCCGCCGCCCGCGTCGTGCGCTCCGGGCCGGCCGACGGCTTCAACGCGAGCCGGGCGCGCAATCTCGGGGCCGCGGCCGCGCGCGGCGAGACGCTGGTCTTCGTCGACGCCGACGTTGCGCTCGCCGACGGCTTCATCGATTTCGTCTCGGCGCAGGTCGGGCCCGAGGCGTTCGCCAAGCCACCCAATCCCACGATGCCGAGCGAGAACTCCGTGCAGGGAACCTGCGTGGTCCATCGCAGTCATTTCGAGCTCGTCGGAGGCTACGACGAGGTTCTGGTTAACTATGGCGGCGAGGATCTCGAGCTGTATGAGCGGCTTGCGACCGCTCGGGTCGCGGTCGTCCACCTGCCGCCTGACGTCTTCAGCCGCGTGATTCCCCATGGCCATCAGGACCGGGAGCGGTTCCTCAGCGGCACGGTCGAGACCGGGTTCATGATCGGCAAGGTCTACCGCACGGCCAAGGACATGATGATCCGTCTCAACGGCAGCTTCGAGGTCGACCTTGAGACGCGGCGCCGGCTCTATGACGAGGTCACCCGCCTGGTGCGCGGCATGGAGGGCATGGAGCGGAAATCCCTCACTCTCGAGGTGAAGTTCCCCGACACACGCGAGGGCGGCTTGCATGAGCGCTGGGCCTTCCTGCGCTCGCTCAAGGTGACGGTCGAGCAGAAGTAGCCGCGAGCACGCCTTGGCGTCCCACCCTTGCCGGCAGGTTGCGCAGCCTCTCTCCAAAGCGTGAGGCTTCGGCTATAGTGGCGTCGTGTCGTCGCATGATGGCGCTCGCCGGGGGGAGGGGGCTTGCAGGGTTCTTCGAGGGCGAGCGGGTCGCTGCTCGGCACCGTCCGGATCATGATCGGCCCGAATGTCGTCGTGCCACGCGCCGCGATCGTGGCGGCGGTCATGCCGGACGGCCCCCTGCCTTCGATCGACGGCGACGTGCTTCACGAGCGGCTCTCGACCATCGTCGACGAGCTGGGGGTGGTGCCGCCACCATGGCGCGGTACCGGCTCCGCGTCGGCGGAGACACTGGCGCTTCTTGTCGCCTGGCTCGCCGTCGTGCTCCAGAACGCCTGCGGCGGGCGTGTCTGCGACCACGCCGTGGGGCGCGGGCTGGATGGCACGATCCACGCTGCCTGTGCCTACCAGAACGGTGTGGTCGGGCGTGCGGCAATGATGGTGGCGGGGCGTCTCGTCGCCGCCGCGCTCGCCCCGGCATGGCCCGACCGTCCCTCGTCGCTTCGTACCGCCGTCGCCAACGTGCTCGAACTTGGTCGTCGCGCGCATGACGACCAGCACACGAGGGTTGTGGTCGAGCGGGCGGCCCTCCGTGGCATCCCCGCCTATCGCGTCGTGCCCGACTATGCCGTGATGCAGCTCGGCCAGGGCGCCATGCAGCACAATTTCCTCCGCGTGATGGGCAGCCGGTTCGAGCATGTCGGCAGCATGCTCTGCGACAAACGGCGCAGTCATGCGGTGCTCGAGCGCCTGGGGATACCGGTCGCGCGTCAGAGCGTGGTGGCCAGCCCCGAGGCGGCCCAGCGCGCTGCGAAGGAGATGGGCGGGGCCGTCGTGCTCAAGCCGAGTTTCGGCCACAGCGGCCTCGGTGTCACCGTCGGCATCTCCGATCCGGAGCAGATCGTCCGGGCCTACCGGAAAGCGGAGGCGGCGAATGCGGGGAGCATCCTCCTTGAATCGTTCGAGGCAGGCGACGACTTTCGCCTGCTCCTGGTCGACGGCAAGCTGATCGCGGCCGCACGGCGCATCCCCGCGCATGTCGTCGGGAACGGCCGCGACCCGATCGTCGCCCTGGTTGCGGAGGTCAACCGGGATCCGCGACGCGGCAGCGAGGACAAGGGGGATCTCGTCCGGCTCGTGCTCGACGAGGAGGCCGGACGGCTCCTCGCCCAGCGCGGGTACCACCGCGACAGCATCCCCGCCGACGGGGAGGTGGTCTTCCTCCGCGCTACCGCCAATGTCTCGACCGGCGGGACGGCTGAGGACGTCACCGACAAGGTCCACCCCGCCGTGCGCCAAATGGCCGAGGTGATCGCACGGGCGTTTCGCCTCGAGATCCTCGGCATCGACTACCTCGCCTCCGACATCGCGCTGTCGCCGGAGAGGGCTGGCGGCGTGGTCTGCGAGGTGAACCGCTCCCCGGGCCTCCGGCCGCACCCTCCCGCGGTCCAGGCGGCAGTGCTGGACCTGCTGCTCGACCGCTATTTCGGCATCGGGAACGGCCGGATCCCCGTGGCCATGATCACCGGAACATCGGGCAAGACCACCACGTCGAAGATGGTCGCGGCGATGCTGGAGGCGAACGGGGTCGTGACCGGCCTCGCCAGCTCGCGCGGGGTCGCGGTCGGCGGCCGCACGTTGCAGGAGGGCGATTCCGTCGGGGGATTCCGGGCGCAGATGGCGCTGTTCGATCCCATGGCCGAAGCCGCCGTCCTCGAGATCGGCCGGGGCGGCATCCTCCGTCATGGCCTGCCGGTGGACTGGGCCGATGTCGCCGCCGTGCTGAACATCGGCCACGACCATCTTGGCCAGGATGGGCTACGCAGCCTCGACGATGTCGCGCGGGCCAAGTCCGTCGTCGCCGCGGCCGGCCGACGGGCCGTCGTTCTCAATGCCGACGATGACCGCTGCCGGGCGCTCGCTCCGCTCGCCACGGCGCCGATCGTCTGGACGAGCACCTCGGCCGGCAACGCCGCGGTCGCTGCGCACGTGCGGGCCGGCGGGACCGCGGTCTATGTCGAGGGCGACGGCGACGCGCGGAGGATCGTCCATGATCGCGGCGGCGAGCGGCGCATCGTGGCCGCGCTCGACGCCATTCCCGCGGCACTCGGCGGCGTGGTCGAGGCCAATCTCGGGAATGCGGTCGCCGCGGTGGCGATCGGTTGCAGCCTCGGGGTGCCCTTTCCGGCCATCGCCGCTGGCCTCGCCCGGGTGGCGGCGCGCTTCACGGACAATCCCGGTCGGTTCAACCTTCTCCGGGCCGGGCCGGCCCATGTCCTCGTCGATGCGGCGAGTTGCCGGGAGGATGTTGCCGCGCTGCGCGCGGCGGTAGGACGGCTCCCGCCGTTCCCTCGACGCGTGCTCGCACTCACCCATGCCGGCAACTATCCCGACGCGAATATCCGAGCGCTTGCCGAGGCTGCCGCGGGCGGCTTCGACGCCTATGTCTGCTATGACTGGGACGAGCGTCGGGGGCGCGCTTCGGGCGCGGTTGCGGGACTGCTTGCCGACGCCCTCCTGGCGACGGGCCTCCCGGACTCCTCCGTGAGCGTCATCCCGGATCAGCGCCAGGCGGTCGGACGCTGCATGGAGCTCGCCGGCGTTGACGGCCTCGCCATCCTGATCATGCAGGACGAGCCGGAGGCGCTCGAGGACACGTTGCGCTCGGCGGGCGTCGACGGTTGGGAATTCGCCACGGTTTCGGATTGGCTCGCGGGCCGGGCCATCGCACCGCTGGTCAACGACGCCATGCAGGGATAATCTCCGCGACCGAAATCGGTCGTCAATGACAAGGTCGATCCGCCATGCGCCTGTTCACGCTGTTCGCTTTCTTCGCCCTCCTGGTCTCGCCGGTGCTGGCCGGCCCCTTCGCCGGGTCGGACGACTACAAGGACCATCTCGAGTTCCTCGGCTACCAGGTCCAGGACGGCGAGACGTCGCTGATCGCAAAGCACGACAAGTACTACAATATCTCGCTCAAGCCGTATAACGGCGGCGTGCTCGTGGTGACGTTCTTCGGAACGACCGACAAGGCCAGGAGCGATCGTGTCGGCTTCTTCCAGTTCATCAACAGCATGAACACCGAGGCGGTCGCGGCGCGCTACTACGAGGACAACGAGGGCGACGTGATCGTCGAAGGCTGGTATCCGGGCGACTACGACCGGACGCGCTTCGGCATCTTCATCGACCGCTTCAACGGGATCAGCGACCAGCTTGGCGGCTCGGACGTCGCGGCGGACTACCTCGAATAGGCCGGACATTTCGCACTCGATGCGACGGACCCCTTGCAACGCGAAGCAGCTTGGGGCACATCGTGAGCGCCGATGCGCTAGGGGTATAGCTCAGTTGGTAGAGCGGCGGTCTCCAAAACCGCAGGCCGGGGGTTCGAGTCCCTCTGCCCCTGCCACTTTCCCCGCGGCCGGCGCATAGCGCCGGTCAGGACACCGCCACCCGGCATTGGTTCCGGCCACCGACCTTCGCCTCGTACATGGCCTGATCGGCACGATTGATCATCTCGGTGACCGTGCCGTCTTCGTTCCGGATCCCGGCGATGCCGATGCTGACCGTCATGCCGATGGTGTGGGAGTCCGAGATGATGGGCTGCTCCGCCACGGTCTGGCGGATGCGCTCGGCGACACGGAGGGCGTGGCTGGGCATCGCGTCGGGCAGCATGATGCAGAACTCCTCGCCGCCAAGGCGGCCGACATAGTCGCTCTCGCGCAGTACCGTCTCGCATCGTGAGACGACATGGCGGAGCACCGCGTCGCCGGTCGCATGGCCGAAGGTATCGTTGATCGCCTTGAAGCGGTCCGCATCGAGCAGCAGGCAGGAAAGCGGACGGCCGCTTCGGCGGGCGCGCGCGAAGTCGCGGCTCGCCCCGTTGAGGAACGCGAGGCGCTGCATGGCGCCGGTCAGGCTGTCGGTATTGGCGGCGAGACGGAGCTCGATCTGCTCCACCACCAGATCGGCCAGGTCGCGCATGATCGTCTCGTCGCGCGGGTTCGGCTGGCGCGAAACGTTGTCGATGGCGCAGAGCGCACCAAGCACGAAGCCCGTCGAGGTGCGGAGCGGCAGGCCGAGATAGAAGCGCACATTGGGATCGCCGACGACCGCCGGATTGTCGGCGAAGCGCGGATCGGCCGCCGCATCGGGCACCACCATGCCGTCACTGGCGGCGACGACATGCGAGCAGAACGATTCCGCGCGGGGGGTCTGGCGCTTCTTCAGTCCGATGGCCGACTTGAACCATTGCCGATCGCGGTCGACCAGGGTGATCGCAGCGATCGGCACGTTGAGCGCGGCTGTTACGAGGCGCGTGATTCGGTCGAACTCGGGCTCCGGCGCGGTATCGAGCAAGCCCGTTGCGGCGAGCTCGGACAGCCGATCTTCTTCCGCTGGCGTGATCGCCAGATGATCGTGGGTCGTGGGGTTTGTCGGGGTGGCCTCGTCCATGGACTTCGATCCGGCATCCGCTGGGGCGCTCCAGGCGGTGACCTTCCGGAGCTTGCGACGACACCATGCGAACACGTGGCGCCGCGCCACTCAAGACCCATCGGGTCCTTTTCGCCGTATCCCCCGTCGAAGGTCGCGGCCGGACCCCGTTGAAGGCGGCAATGCGGACCGATAGGCTCGAACCGCGCCAAGCGGGAGCCGGGCACATGCAGGCAGTCAGTCCCCTCCTGACCGACCTCTACCAGTTGAACATGGCCGAGGCGTATCTCGCGCGCGGGATGACGCGGCCGGCCGTGTTCGAGTTCTTCGTCCGCCGGCTGCCGCCGGCCCGCAACTTCCTGCTCGCCGCCGGGCTCGAGCAGGTGCTGGACTATCTCGAGACGCTGCGCTTCGGCGCCGACGACGTGGCCTGGCTCGCTTCCACCGGGCGGTTTTCGCCGCGCTTCCTCGACTATGCGGCGAGCTTCCGCTTCACCGGCGACGTCCACGCCGTGCCGGAAGGGACGGTGGTGTTCGCCAACGAGCCGGTGCTTCGGGTGACGGCGCCGCTGCCCGCCGCGCAGTTCGTCGAGACGCGGCTGATGAACCTCCTTCATTTCCAGATGCTGATCGCCTCGAAGGCGGCACGCTGCACGCTCGCGGCGCCGGGTCGGACCCTCGTCGACTTCGGCTTTCGCCGCGCCCATGGTGCCGAGGCCGGGCTCTATGCGGCGCGGGCGAGCTACATCGCGGGCTTTGCCGGCACCGCGACGGTCGAGGCCGAGCGCGCCTTCGGCATCCGCTGCTACGGCACCATGGCCCATTCCTTCATCGAGGCCCATGACAGCGAGGCGCAGGCGTTTCTGGACTTCGCCCGCGCCCGGCCGGAGGGGCTCACCTTCCTCATCGACACCTACGATACCGAGGCCGCGGCGCGAACGGTGGTGGCAATCGCCCCGAGGCTCGCCGCCGAGGGCATCCGGGTGCGGGCGGTGCGCATCGACAGTGGCGACGTCGCCGCTCTTTCGGCGCAGGTTCGCGCCATTCTCGACGAAGGCGGGCTCGGCGACGTGACGATCTTCGCCAGCGGCGGGCTCGACGAGCGCGAGCTCGCCCGCCTGGTGGCCGCCGGTGCACCGATCGACGGCTTCGGGATCGGCACGAGCCTCACGACCTCGGAGGACGTGCCGGCGCTCGAGTGCGTCTACAAGCTCCAGGAGTATGACGGCATCCCGCGGAAGAAGCTCTCCCCCGGCAAGGTGACCTGGCCGGGCCGGAAGCAGGTCTGGCGGCGCCACGATGACAACGGCCGGATGGTCGGCGACACGCTGTCGGTCGAGGGCGACGACGTGGCAGGCGAGCCTCTCCTCGTCCCGGTCATGGCCGGCGGGCGGCGCCTCGCGCCGTCGCCGGGGCTAGACATGATCCGGGAACGGGCGACGGCATCGCTGGCCGCGCTGCCCCCGGATCTGCGGGGCCTCGAGCCTGCCGGCGGCTATCCGGTCGCCATCGGCGCGCGGCTGCGGGCGCTCTCGGAGGAGGCCGACCGGTGGATCGCGGCAAGGACCGGCGGAGAAGGGAGCCGCGGATCATGAGTGGGCAACACCGTCCCGGCGCCCACGACGTGCTGCTGGTCGTCGACGTCCAGAACGACTTCTGCCCCGGCGGGGCGCTGGCCGTGCCCGATGGCGATGCCGTCGTCCCGGTGATCAACCGGCTGTCGCGGGCCTTCCCGCATGTCATCCTGACCCAGGACTGGCATCCGGCCGGCCACAGTTCCTTCGCCTCGGTCCATCCCGGCCGCAATCCCTACGAGGTGATCGAGTTGCCCTACGGGCCGCAGATCCTGTGGCCCGACCACTGCGTGCAGGGGACCAGCGGCGCGACGTTCCGCGACGACCTCGATATTCCCGGCGCCGAACTGGTCATCCGCAAGGGCTACCACCGGCAGATCGATTCCTACTCCGCCTTCTTCGAGAACGACCACAACACGCCGACCGGCCTTGCCGGCTATCTCCGCGACCGTGGCTTCCGACGCGTGTTCCTTTGCGGCCTCGCATTCGATTTCTGCGTCCGCTACTCGGCCGAGGATGCCGTTTCGAGCGGCTTCGAGGTGGTGGTGGTCGTGGATGCCTGCCGCGGCATCGACCTCGACGGCTCGGTGGCCGAGACGCGCCGGACTCTTGGCGCGCTCGATGTTCCCCTGGTCCGGGCCGATAGCGTCGGCTGACGAGGTCCAGGGGCGCTCGCCATTCCTAACAGGTGTGAAAATCTGACAGGATTGACGACCACACCGCTGCTCCATTCCACTCCCGTGGTCATCTTCTATCGGACTCGGCGCGCGCGCATTCGCCGGACCGCGATCCACGGAAACTCAAGTGAGAAACCATCGTCTCTTGTTGACCTCGGCCCTCATCTCGATGGCCGGGGGCATTTCTGCTCCCGCATTTGCGGACCCGCTGGTCACCGCGACCGGCAACGTGACGCCGACCACGGCACCGGTACCGTCCTGGAACGTCCCGGGGCAGCTCACGGTCGGCGACGCCGGCGCCGGCGAAGTCAAGGTCGAATCGGGTGGTGCGCTGACCACCGGCACCGCGGTCATCGGATCGGTGACTGGCGAGTCCGGCCGCGTGGTGGTGACGGGGCAGGGATCGAGCTGGCTCAACGAGGGCATCGTCGACTTCTCGCGATACGGCGGCACCGGCTATATCGGCGTGAGCGACGGTGCGACCTTTCAGACCTATGAGGGCAGCGTCCACATGGGCGCCGGCGCGGTGCTGGAGATCACCGGCCCGGGGTCGACGGTCGACATCGGCACCCGGACCGTGGTCCTGCCGCCGGACTGGGTGTCGGCCGCCGGCTGGCTGAGTGCCAATGAAGGCGTCGTGATCGTGTCGAACGGCGGCCATCTCAGGGACGACGGCGGCTATGTCGGCGGCGCGGGCTCGACCTGGGCCGACATGACGGTGACGGGCGAAGGGACGCTCTGGGAGAACGCCCTCAACGTCTATGTGGGCGGCGACGGCAACGGCAATGTCGGCTATGGCCGGTTGCTCGTATCCGATGGCGCGCTAGTCACCGCCTATACCGGCGCGGTCGGCGTCGACACGGGCTCGTTCGGCGAGATGACTCTGACCGGCGAGGGCACGCGGCTCGAGATCCTGTCGCGCGCGGGCTTCAAGGGCAACATGCGCGTCGGCTATGACGGCAATGCTCTCGTCTCGGTTCAGGACGGGGCCATGCTGATCAACGCCAACCAGCTCGACATCGCGACCAATGCGGGCAGCAGCGGCGTGCTGGCGATCGGCGCGCAGGAAGGCGATGCCCCCGTCGCCCCGGGCTACGTCTCCTCGGCCAACGGCATCTATTTCGGCGAGGGCGATGCGTCGCTGGTGTGCAATCACACCAGCGACGATTACGTGTTCGACCAGACGCTGTTCGGCGTCGGCGGCGAGATCCGGCAGCTCGCCGGCACCACCGTCTACACCGGCGACGGCTCCGGCTTCGACGGCAGCACCTCCGTCCTCGGCGGCACGCTGGTGGTCAACAGCACCCTCGGCGGTCTCATCGATGTCGGCTCGGGCGGCGTGCTGAGCGGCTCCGGCAAGATCGGCGCGATGACCGCCAAGGCCGGATCTGTGGTTGCGCCGGGCAATTCCGTTGGCACGCTCTCCGTCGGCGGCGATTTCGTCCAGCAAGCGGGTTCGGTCTACGCGGTCGAACTCGATCCCTCGTCGAAGAACGCCGACCTCGTCGCCGTGGACGGCAGCGCGACGCTCGAAGACGGTGCGCTCCTCTCCTGGTCGGCGAACGGCAAGGGCACCTTCAAGCCGGGCAGGCGCTACACGATCCTGACCGCCGCCGGCGGCCTCTCCGGCAGCTACCAGTGGGCCGGCTCGAACGCCGTCTCGGCGTTCTACGGCCTTGTTGCGTCCTACGATGCCAATGCCGCCTATGTCGCGGTGAAGCAGACCGCGAGCTTCGAGGATGCGGCCGAGACCCGCAACCAGAAGGGCGTGAGCCAGGGGCTCGAGAGCCTCGCTGGCGACGACAAGCTGCGGACCGCCGTCGGCATGTTGCCGAGCTACGATGCGGCGCGCGATGCCTTCGACCAGCTCTCCGGTGAGGTCTACTCATCGGAGAAGACCGCGCTACTCGAGGAGAGCCGCTTCATCCGCGAGGCGACTCTCCAGCGCCTCGTCGAGAGCCAGGCCGACGATGGCATTGCTCTGTGGTCTCAGGGCTACGGCGCCTGGGGCACGTTCAACGGCGACGGGAACGCCGTCGGTTTCGACCGCGATGCCGGCGGAGTGTTCATTGGTGCCGATGGCGAGGTCGCTTCAGGTGTCCGGCTCGGCATCGTCGGTGGCTACGGCAGTTCGTCCACCGATCTCGACGACGGCCTCGGCTCGGTCGATGCCGACAGCTACAGCGTCGGCGTCTATGGCGGCGGCGAGTGGCAGGGCTTCACCCTCGGCCTCGGCTTCGCCAATTCCTGGCACGATCTGTCCTCGCGCCGCACGGTGGCCTTCAGCGGCTTTGCCGACGATCTGTCGGCTGACTACGATGCCCGCACGGCTCAGGCCTTCGGCGACCTCGGCTACGACATCGAGGTCGGCAGCGCCACCTTCACGCCTTTCGCCGGCTTGGCCTATGTCAGCCTCAACACCTCGGACTTCCGCGAGAAGGGCGGGGCGGCGGCGCTCGATGCAGACGGCGACACCACCGACACGACCCTTTCGACCCTGGGTCTGCGCGCCAGCAACAGCTTCAAGCTCGGCACGCTCGCGCTGACCGCGTCGGGCACGCTCGGCTGGCAGCACAGCTTCGACGGGGTCACCCCGACCACCTCCGTCCGCTTTGCCGGGTCGGATTCCTTCGTCGTCGCCGGCGTGCCGCTGGCGCGCGACGTCGCGGTGGTCGAGGCCGGGCTCAGCGCCGCCCTGACCGACGCCCTCCTCCTCGGGGTGAACTACTCCGGGCGGTTCGGCGACGGCGTCTCGGACCAGGGAGTCGACGCCAATCTTCGGCTGAAGTTCTAGGCCGACCCCCACGTCCCGGGGGGGGCCCGCCCCCCCGCGGGCG
>JAEVZM010000333.1 GCA_023392225.1 Pseudomonadota bacterium | reverse complement strand
CCTCCGGCGCCGCAAGATCCGGCAGTGCCGCCGCCGAGGCCAGCGCCTCGCCGAGAAGGAGGGCATCGTCGGCCGCGATCGCCGACACGAGGTCGCTGTAGATCGCGACGACGGCCGGGCGCACCGGCCCGCCGCGGAGGGCATCGATCAGACGGTCGAGGATGGCGTGGGATTCGGGAAGGCTCGGTGCCAGCGCATCGGCGACGGCGGCGAGGCTGTCGGCAACATGAAGGCGGACGCTCGCGTCGATCTGCCGGGCACCGGGAGGGTCCGGCAGGAAGAGCCGCGCGCTCACGTCTTCCGGGACGATGGGCAGACCCGGCCGGTCTAGCGGACCTTCAGGATGCCGCGCTTGGAATCGCTGATCTTGAGGAGGCCGACCTTGGCGTGGCTGCCCTTGATGATGCCGCGCTTGCTGCCGGCCTTTGCGGTGCCGTCGGCGTCGAACCCGACCAGCGTCTTTCCTGAAAGCGTCTCCCGCACCCGGGCAAGATCGACGGTCTTCATCTCGTGACTCCTCCGCTACATGGCGGAGATGATACACGAATCGGATTCCCGGTACCACTGCCGGGCTGCAGTTCGGGATGCGCGATGATCGTCTTCCTCACCGCCAACGGCCACGGATTCCCCGTCCACACGCTCGTCAACGGCAAGCTCGGGGCGGTGACGCCGGAGATCCGGGCGGCGACCTACGACGAGATGTTCAAGGCCCGTTCGATCCCGGCCGCCACCTATGTGTTCACCGGGATCGACCAACTCTACGACTGGGAGCTCAAGGTCGCGGCCGAGCTCCATCGGGCGCTGAAGGCTGCGGGGCTGCGGGTGCTCAACGATCCGGCCCGGGTCATGGGACGCTACGCGCTCCTCCACACCCTCCACGAGGAGGGCATCAACCCGTTCGACGCCTACCGGGCCGACGGCCGGCCGCGGCCGCGGCGCTTCCCGGTGTTCCTCCGGCGCGAGTTCGACCACAAGGGCCCGCTCACCGACCTGATCGCCGACCAGCCGGCGCTCGAGCGCGCGCTGTCGGAGATGCAGGCGGCCGGCGAGCCCTTGCGCGGCATGCTGGTCGTCGAGTTCGCCGGCGAGCCGGTGGCCGAGGGGGTGTGGCGGAAGATGGGGACCTTCCGCATCGGCGATGGCTACCACGTGCAGAACGCGGTGGTGGAGGACCACTGGGTCGCCAAGCAAGGGACGCGCGGCCTCGCCGACGAGGCGATGTACCGGGACGAGGCGGAGGCGGTGACGGCGAACGCCGTGCCGGAAGCGGTGCGGCGCGCGTTCGAGCTCTCCGGCATCGAATGGGGCAGGGCCGACCACACCACCGTCGGCGGACGGGACGTGATCTACGAGATCAACACCAACCCGTGGGTCTACCGGGTGCGCCCGCAGCAGTCCTCGACGCGCGACGCCGTCCTCAAAACGGCGCGCGAGCGGATGGGGCGGCTCCTCTTCGCCATCGACGGCGGCGACGGGACTCCGGTCGCGCTCACCCCCGGGCCGCGGCTCGAGGCCTATGCCAACATGAACGCCGGGTTCGTCGCGCCGATCCGCCCGTAGTGGCCTTCCACTTTGAAACGGTTATAACTGGGAGAGGGACAAGAACGGGGCGCTGGAACCGGCGCCCGGAGCACCACACGCGGGTGTTCGGGAGGAGACGGATGGCGATCGAGGCGACGCGACGCGACTTCATTCTCGGCGCGGTGATGACCGCCATCGCGGCTGCCGGCATCACCGGCTTCCCGTCGGCGCTGTTCGCCGCGGCACCGGTGACGCCCGAGGCGTTCCTCGGCTTCTCCGAGCGGGTGACGCAGAAGCAAGACCTCGACCCGGACGTCGCCAAGACCATCCTCGGCGGTTTCCTCGCCACCGGCCATGGCGACGAGCTGGCCCAGCTGATCGCCGACCAGGTGGATTCGTTCACCCCGCTCGCCGATGCGGTGGTCGCGGCCTGGTATTCGGGCCTGGTCACCACCAAGGCGGCGGATGGCGACGGCACGGAGCAGGTCGTCACCGACTTCACCGGCGCGCTGGTCTGGGAAGCGATGACCTTCACCAAGCCGTTCGCCGAATGCGGCGGCGAGACCGGCTACTGGGCCGATCCTCCGGAAGCGTAGGGAGACGACGATGGCGGACGACATCAGCGCCGACGTGATCAGCGGCGGCTCGGGCATCTCCGGGGCGATCATGGCGGCGAAGCTCGCCGAGGCCGGGCTCAAGGTCGCGATCCTCGAGGCCGGCAAGACGGTCGACAGGATGGATGCGGTCGAGCGCTACTGGAACGCGGTGATCAAGGTGCCGGAGTGCCCCTATCCGCCGGTGGCGGAGGCGATGCACCCGATCTCGAACGATCTCGACTTCTGGTACAAGCAGACCGGACCGGACAAGTTCGCCTCGACCTATATCAAGGTGGTCGGCGGCACGACCTGGCACTGGCTCGGCACGTGCCTCCGCCTCGTGCCGAACGACTTCCGGCTCAAGACGCTCTACGGCCAGGGCGTCGACTGGCCGATCTCCTACGACGACGTCGAGCCGTTCTACGCCGAGGCGGAGAGCGAGATCGGCGTCGCGGGCGATTCCGCCGACGACCTCGGCGCGCCGCGGACCAAGCCCTATCCGATGGGCGAGATCCCGCAGACCTATCTCGACAAGGCCTATTTCAAGGCGCTCGACGGCACGATCTACGACGTGCGCGCGACGCCGCAGGGCCGGAACTCGGAGACGCGCGAGGACCGCCCGCCGTGCTGCGGCAATGCGAGCTGCATCCCGGTCTGCCCGATCCAGGCCAAGTACGACGCCACCGTCCACGTCGATCGCGCCACCAAGGCCGGCGCCGTGCTGCACGAGGCGAGCACGGCGGTGTTCGTCGAAGTCGGCGCCGATCGGAAGGTCAGTGCGGTGCGCTTCAAGCGCTGGGACGGCAGCGAGGGCAGGGCGACCGGCAAGGTGTTCGTGATCGCCGCGCACGCCATCGAGACGCCGCGCCTCCTCCTCAACTCGAAGAGCGAGGCGACGCCGAACGGGGTCGCCAACCTCTCGGACCAGGTCGGCCGGAACCTCATGGACCATCCGACCCAGCTCTCCTGGGCGCTCGCCAACAACGCGCTCTATCCCTATCGCGGGCCGCTCTCGACCTCGGGCATCGAGAACCTTCGCGACGGCGCCTTCCGCAAGGACCGCGGCGCCTTCCGCATCGAGATCGGCAATGACGGCTGGTCGTGGCCGACCGGCGCACCGATCTCGACGGCCGAGGAGCTGGCGAAGCAGGGGCTGCGCGGCGAGGGGCTCGACAACG
This sequence comes from Pseudomonadota bacterium, assembly GCA_023392225.1. Taxonomy (GTDB): domain Bacteria; phylum Pseudomonadota; class Alphaproteobacteria; order Rhizobiales; family Kaistiaceae; genus Bauldia. Next base: position 3,990 of record JAEVZM010000333.1, on the reverse strand, counting down.
CCATCCGCTACCAGACAGCGCGCCACATCCGGCTCGCCTCGCTGGTCGAGCAGCCGCCCGACCCGGAGAACCGGGTGACGCTCGACGACAAGAGCTTCGACGTCTACGGCGTCGGCGTGCCGAAGATCGCCTACCGGATCGACGACTACACCAAGGCCGGCTTCGCCGCCTCGGTGAAGGCCCATGACGAGATCTTCGCGAAACTCGGCACGACGGGGGTGATGCACAGCCCGGAGGCGCAGGGCGCCGGCCACATCATCGGCACGGCGCGGATGGGCGACGACGCCAGGACCTCGGTGGTCGACAAGGACCTTCGGAGCCACGACCACCCGAACCTCTTCATCCTCGGCTCGACCGTGTTCCCGACCTCGGCAACGGCCAACCCGACGCTGACCATCGCCGCGCTGGCGATCCGCGCGGTGGACGCGGTGAAGGCGACCGCGACGGGGTAGGGCGGCGCGGGGTTGGCGCTGCCCAAATCTTGGACTGGCCTCGCCGGCATGGATAGGCACTAATGCCGGTAGATGGGGATGGCTGCCCGCAGCTTGTGGTAGTCGAGCGCGGGGGGGAGCCATGGTCACGACGCCGACTGTCTGGAAGCCGGAATTCCGGCTGAACGAGTTCACCAATAACCTGCAGTTCGAGGGCGTGCTCTCCGATATCGGCGGCGGGCATTTCGTCTCGGTCTGGACCGATTTCGACACGACCGTCGGCAATACCGGCGGCTTCAACCTCGTCGGCCAGATCTTCGACGCCGAAGGCAACGCACTCGGCGATCCGTTCCAGGTGAACAACGTACAGCAGACGGGGTTCCAGGGATCGGCCGGGATCACCGGCCGCCCAGGCGGCGGCTTCGCGGTCGCCTACGAGAGCTTCCTGACCGTGGAGGCCGATGTCTCCATCCTCGTCGATTTCTTCGACACGAACGGCAACCGGACCGGCGGCGCGACCGTCCAGACCGACAGCAATGACGATGTGCTGTCGGCGCCGTCGATCGCGGCGAGCAACGACGGCGGCTACCTCGTCGTCTATACGCGGGAGAAGGATTCGGACGGCACGTTCGATATCGTCAGCCGTCACGTAAACGCCAACGGCACCGTCGACGCAGAACAGTCGGTCTTCGACTCCAGCAACACTTCATCCAACACGTCGACGCAGGAAGCCGAGGTCGCTGCCCTGACCAACGGCAATTACGTGGTCGCGTTCGTCAACCCGTCCAACGGTTTCGACCCGCAGTTCAAGTTCGTCGGGCAGGCAGGAGGCGTCTCTGGCGGCGGCGCCGGCCCCGGCTTCCAGGTGTCCCTGAACGATGCCGAGGAGACCGCCGTCCAGCTCGCGGCGCTCGCGGGTGGCGGCTTCGTCGTCGCCTGGTCGGGCAGCGACGGCGACAGCGCCGGCATCCGCTACAGCGTCTACAACAGCAATGGCGGGGCGGTGAAGGAAGACAAGAGCGGCGGCGGCATCATCGCCAACACGACCACCGCCGGCGTGCAGTCCGGCCCGGACGTCGCCGGACTGAAGGACGGCGGCTTCGTCGTCGTCTGGCAGGACAGCCAGCGGAACGGCGACTACGGGCAGCGCTTCGACGCGGGCGGCAACAAGGTCGGCGGCGAGTTCAAGGTCGCGAGCGGCGCGACCAGCAACGCCGTCGTCACCGGCCTCGAGGACGGGCGGTTCGTCACGGGCAACAGCGACCTGTCCGGGAACGCCGACGTGTTCGCCGCGATCTTCGACCCGCGCGATTCGACGATCTCCGGCGACGGCGGCGACAACGTCATCACCAGCCGCATCGACGGCGCGGTCGTGAAGGGCCTCGGCGGCGACGACGAGCTGCTCGGCCAGGCCGGCAAGGACGTGCTCAACGGCGGCGACGGCCGCGACCGCCTCAACGGCGGCGAGGGCAAGGACAAGCTGAGCGGCGGCGCGGACAAGGACACCTTCGTCTTCGATTTCGCGGTCAGCTCGAAGAAGGCGGCGAAGCCGCACAAGGACAAGGTGACGGACTTCTCCCACAAGGCCGACAGCATCGAGCTTGACGCCGACATGTTCACCGGCCTCAAGCTCGGCAAGCTGAGGAAGAAGGACTTCGGCTCCGGCACCGACAAGGCGTCGAAGGACAAGCACCTCGTCTACTGGCACGAGAAGAGCGGCAAGCTGTTCTACGACGCCAACGGCAAGCAGAAGGGCGGCGACGTCGAGATCGCCAAGTTCAACAAGGATGCCGACCTCGCGGCCAACGACTTCTTCGTCGTCTGAGGCGGGCCGGGGATCGGCCCGGGCAGGCGCTACTTGCCGACGACGACGTAGCCGCGGGTGCGGTCCCCGTTGTCGCTGTCGGGCGTGTTCATGGCACCATAGAGCGCCGCCGCCTCGACCCAGGCCGGCGGGTACTTGTACTGCGACACGTCGAGGATGAGGAAGCGGTCGGTGTCGGCGTCATAGGCGGCGAGCGGCGAGATGTGCCCGCCCTTCTCCTGGCCGATCGCGCTCCGCAGATAGTTGACCAGGATGAAGTGGTCGTCGTCGTCGAGCGTGGCGACCGCGGTCTTGCGGAAGGCGTCGAGGTCGGTGTCGCCGGCATGGACGACCTCGACGTCGAGATCATGCGCGGCGAGCACCGCGCCGACATCGTCCAGCGTCATGCCGTAGGGCGGGCTGAGGATGGCCGAGGCGGGCTTCACCTTGTCGACGGCGGGCGTGAAGAGGTTCTCCTGGTCGAACAGCCCGAGCCCCACCGTCATGTCGGACGGGGGGCGTGGAATGTCGAGCGCGTTCAGCACCATCGAGATCGAGGCCGGGCCGCAATAGGCCGGGTTGATCTGGTTCACGAAGTGGCTTGAAAGCGGGAAGAAGTCGTTGCGCGCCTCGGCGCCGAAGAGCAGCGCCTCGCCCGCCTTGCTGTCGAAGGCGATGAGGTCGTCGGGGAGCGGCAGGGTCTCGGCCCGGGTCGCGACGGGACCGGCGAGGGCGAAGACGGCGACGATCACGGGCAACCAGTTCATCCAAGACCTCCGCGACAGGTGAGTGTGGCTGCGGGCGACGATCCGCCGATGACGCATGGTAGCCGGATCGCGTGGCGATGTCCTTGCACACAATTTACGCATCCTGGCACCTATTGGCGGTTGTAATGGCCGATGCGATTTAAAGAATGAAGGGACCGCGCATTGGAAGGCTGCTCGCTCCCGGCGAGGGGTCACAAACCCGGGGGGAGATGCCGCCATGACCACGACTCCGACCGTCTGGAAGTCGATTTCCCAACTCAACCCGACGGGCTCGGGGTCGCAGTCCGACGCCGCGATCATCGACATCGGCCAGGGGCGCTACGTCGCCGTCTGGACCGAGGCGGCGGGCGGGCCGATTGCCGATGATCTCTTCTATCCAGGCAGCGATCTCGTCGCGCAGATATTCGACGCCGAGGGTACGCCGATCGGCGCCGAGTTCGCGGTCAACTACTCCCGCAACGTCGACGACGAACAGGATGCGGCCCTGGCGCCACGCGTGGGGGGCGGCTTTGCGGTCGTCTACGAGGACACGGACATCCTCGGCACGTCGATCGCCATCGACTTCTTCGACATCAACGGCATTCACCAAACCGGCAGCACCGTCACGGACGACGTGAGTTCAGATACGCTCGCCAATCCGTCCATCGCGATGAACGCGAACGGCAGCTACCTCGTCACCTACGAACGCTCCGATAACGCCGGCGACACCGACATCGTCGGACGGATATTCACCGAAGGCGGCGTGATCGGCAGCGAGTTCGTGATTTTCGACCAGGACGACGACACGACCAATCCCCAGGTCGCGGCGCTCTCCGACGGGAACTTCGTGGTGGTGTTCCAGGACGAGTTCTTGGGCGACAGCGCGGACTTCGACGTGAGGGCGGGGATCGTTTCGGAAGCCGGAAGCGTCGTCGGTAGTACCTTCGTGGTGGTCAACGAGGACGCAAACGAGGAGGATCCGCATGTCGCCGCCCTCGCCGGCGGCGGC
>JAEVZM010000436.1 GCA_023392225.1 Pseudomonadota bacterium | reverse complement strand
CGCAAGGCTGGCGCGGACGAGGAGCGCGAACAGCGGAACGCGCTTGGCCAGCTCGCCCCTGTCCAGTTCGACCGTGGGCAGGTCGGTGCCCACCTGGCCTTCCTCGAACGTCCGGCGCGCGGTCTCTGCGGCCGTCCGCGCCGCCGCCTCGCCGTGGCAGAGCCGGGTTGCCTCGAGGGCCAACACCTTCTTCGCCTCGTTGATGTCGGCGCCCGCGAGCTTTTCCAGCCGCGCGATTTCGTCGAGCGGCAGGTCGGTGAACAGCTTCAGGAAGCGCCCGACATCGGCGTCCTCCGTGTTGCGCCAGAACTGGTAGTAGTCGTAGGGCGGTAGCCGGTCGGGGTTGAGCCAGATCGCGCCCTGCGCCGTCTTGCCCATCTTGGCGCCGGAGGAGGTGGTGATCAGCGGGCAGGTGAGGGCGTAGAGCTGCGGTGTATCCATGCGGCGGCCGAGCTCGAGGCCGTTGACGATGTTGCCCCACTGGTCCGAGCCGCCCATCTGCAGCCGGCAGCCGAGCCGGCGCGACAGCTCGACGAAGTCGTAGGCCTGGAGGATCATGTAGTTGAACTCGAGGAACGACAGCTCGTGCTCGCGCTCGAGGCGGAGCTTGACCGACTCCATCGACAGCATGCGGTTGACCGAGAAGTGGCGGCCGACGTCGCGGAGGAAGTCGATGTAGTTGAGCGGCCCCAGCCACTCGGCATTGTCGGTCATCGTCGCCCCGGTGGGGCCGTCGTTGAAGTCGAGGAATCGGGCGAAGACCGCGCGAAGGCTCTGCTTGTTCGCCTCGATCTCGTCATAGGTGAGGAGCTTGCGGCTCTCGTCCTTGCCGGAGGGGTCGCCGACGCGGGTGGTGCCGCCGCCCATCAGCGTGACCGGCTTGTTGCCGGTCTTCTGCAGCCAGCGCAGCATCATGATCGAGAGCAGGTGCCCGACATGGAGCGACGGCCCGGTGCAGTCGTAGCCGACATAGGTCGTGATCGGCCCGGCGAGCGCGAGGGCATCGAGGCCCTCCGGGTCGGAGCACTGGTGGATGAAGCCGCGCTCGGAGAGCACGCGCATGAAATCTGACTTGAAGGCGCTCATAAGGGTCACCGGCATACGAAAAAGGCCGCCCGGGGCGGTGTGGGAAGCCGTATAACAGCGGGATCGGTCGTTCACCAAGAGGCGTGGCCCGGGAGGATGCGCATGGCAGGCATGAAGACGGTCATCGGTCTGATGAGCGGCACCTCGATGGATGGCGTCGATGCCGCGGTGCTGGCCACCGACGGCGATACGATCGGCGAGGCCGGCCCGACCCTGTTCCGTCCCTATGCCGAGGCCGAGCGGGCGGTGCTCCGCGAGGCGCTGGCCGATGCCCGGGGCCTTGCCGACCGGAATGCCCGGCCGGGGGCGCTGGCCCGGGCCGAGCGGATCGTGACCGACGCCCATGCCGAGGCGGTGGAGCAGCTTCGCGACCGGCATGGCGGGCCGATCGATCTCGTCGGCTTCCACGGCCAGACCGTGTTCCACGCGCCCGAGCGACGCCTCACCGTCCAGATCGGCGACGGCCGCCGCCTGGCGGAGCGGCTCGGCGTGCCGGTGGTGTTCGATTTCCGGGGTGCCGATGTCTCGGCGGGCGGGCAGGGCGCCCCGTTCGTGCCGCTCTACCACCAGGCCCTCGTCCAGAGGGCCGGGCTCGCCGGCGATGTCGTGGTCGCCAATATCGGCGGGGTCGCCAACATCACCCGGATCGCCGCCGACGGCCGGATCAGCTCCGGCGACACCGGCCCCGGCAATGCGCTGATCGATGACCTCATGCTGGCGACGACCGGCGAGGCCATGGACCGCGACGGGGCCCGCGCCGCCCGCGGCACGGTTGACCGCGCCCGGGTCGCCGCCGCGCTTGAAGCGCCGTGGTTCGACCTGCCGATGCCGAAGTCGCTCGACCGCAACGATTTCGGCCGCGACTTCGCCGAGGGCCTCGCGCTCGACGATGCCGTGGCGACGCTCGCCGCCTTCACGGCCGGGTCGCTGGCGAAGGGCATCGCCGTCGCTGGCGGCGCGGATACGGTGATCGTCGCCGGCGGCGGCGCCCGCAACCCGGTGATCCTCCGCCTGCTCGGCGAAGCCAGCGGCGCGAAGGTGCTCCGCGCCGCCGATCTCGGTTGGGACGGCGACTTCATCGAGGCGCAGGCCTTCGCCTATCTCGCGGCCCGGAGTTTTGCGGGCCTGCCGCTCAGCCTGCCCGAGACCACCGGCGTGCCGCACCCGATGCCGGGCGGCGTGCTCGCCCGGCCCGAGCGCGTCCCGGCCTGATCTCAGCTGTCGAACAGGAAGTCCGACGCGCCGAGATCGGCCTTGGCCACGCCCTTCAGCGTCACGGTGTTGCCGCCGCCGAAGTCGATGACCGCGTTGCCCTTGGCATTGTCGTAGATGTTGAGGGCGCCGAAGCCGTTGATGGCGTCGATGTCGATCTCGATGCGGTCCTCGCCGACCTTGAAGTCCTGAATCTTGTCGCGACCGTCGTTCCGGTCGAAGACGAAGCGGTCGGCGCCCTTGCCGCCATAGAGGACGTCGTTGCCGCGGTCGCCGTCGAGCTCGTCGCGGCCGCTGCCGCCGTAGAGCTTGTCGCGGCCCGAGCCGCCATCGAGGTCGTCGTTGCCGCTGCCGCCATAGAGGAGGTCGTTGCCGCTGTCGCCGTCGAGCTCGTCATGGCCCGAGCCGCCATAGAGCTTGTCGCGGCCGCCCTTGCCGTCGAGCTCGTCGTTGCCGCCGCGGCCGAGCAGGCGGTCGTCGCCGCCGGTGCCGTCGATCTCGTTGCCGCGGGAGTTTCCGGTCTTCACTGCCATTGTGGTCTCATCCCTTCCATCCGACCCGCCGCGGGCCGTATCGAAAGGGAGATAGCGGGGGAGTGTTAGGGCGGAGCGAGCGGAAGGTTAGAAGTGGGAGAGAAGGCGCGGACTAGGGCGTCTTCGCGCTCGCCTCGGGCTTCTTGAGCACATAGCCGACGCCGCGGACGGTCTGGATCAGCGCCCCGTCCTCGTCGCCGATCTTCTTCCGCAGGTAGCGGATGTAGACGTCGACGACCTTGGTGCCCGGCTCGAAGCTGTACTCCCAGACGCTGTTGAGGAGGCGCTGGCGGCTGACCACGCGGCCGGCATTGGCCATCAGGTAGCGCAGCAGCTCGAACTCGCGGAGCGTCAGGGCGACCTCGCGGTCCTCGACCGTCACCCGGTGGGAGGCCGGATCGAGCATCAGCGGGCCGACGCGGAGGCTCTCGGTCTCGTCGGCACCCTGCCGCCGGCGCTGCAGGGCGACGATCCGGGCGAGCAGCTCGTCGAGGGCGAAGGGCTTGGTCAGGTAGTCGTCGGCGCCGCCGCGGAGGCCCTCGACCTTGTCCTGGATGCTGTCCTTGGCGGTGAGCATCAGGATCAGCACGGCGTGCCGCTCCTGGCGGACGATCCGGCACACCTCGAGGCCGTCGAGATAGGGGAGCATCCGATCGAGGATCATCAGCTCGAACGCCTCGCTGCGAAGGCGGTCGAGCCCGTCGCGGCCGTCCTCGGCCACGGTGACGTGGTGCCCCTCCGCCTCGAGCGCCCGCTTGAGGAAGGTCAGGATGCGACGGTCGTCCTCGACGACGAGGATCTTCATGCGCTGCGCTCCGTGGCGAGCGGCAGCGTGATGCGCAGCACCGCGCCCCGCACCGGCCCGTTGTCGAGGCTGATCGTACCGGCATGGCGCTCGACGATCGACTTCGCGATGGCGAGCCCGATGCCGAGGCCGTCGCCGCCGCGCCGTCCACCTTCGCCACCCCGGTAGAAGCGGTCGAAGACGTGCGGCTTCTCCGCGTCGGTGACGCCCTGACCCTCGTCGCTGATGGCGATCGCCAGTCTTTCGCCGTCCTGCGACGTCTCGACCAGTACGCGGCTCCCGGGCGGCGCGTACTTGACCGCATTGTCGATGCCGATGAGCAGGGCCTGGCGCAGCCGCCGCTGGTCGGCGCGGATCCTCGCGCCCCCGTCGTCGAGGCGCGTCTCGACGATGATCTCCTCGGGTTCCGCCAGCACCGCGCCCTCCTGGGCCGCGGCCCGTACCAGCTCGGCCGCCGGCACCTCCTCGGGCTCGAAGCCCTGGTCGTCGGCATCGGAGCGCGCGAAGGCGATGAGGTCGTCGAGGAGGCGCCCCATCTCGATGGCCTGGCCCTGGATGCGGGCGAGAGACTCGCGATACTGCTCGGGCTGCGCGGTGCGGCGGAGCGCGAAGTCGGCCTCGCCCCTCAAAATGGTCAGCGGCGTCCGCAACTCGTGGCTGACGTCGGCGAGGAACTGGGCCCGCCGCCCGTCGAGGTCCTGGAGCCGCTCGTTCGCCGCCTGCAGCTCCCGGGTCCGGCTCGCCACCTCCGTCTCGAGCCGGGTCTGGGCGGAGACCAGGCCGGCGCGCTGCTCCTCGATGGCCTCCGCCATCGCGTTGAAGCTCCGCGACACCGCCGCAAACTCGTCGCGTCCCCGCTCGGGGATGCGGTGGTCGAAGCGGCCGGCCGCGATCGCATCGGCGCCGGCGGCGAGCTCGCGCATCGGCCGGGCGACCGAGCGATGGAGGCTGACGCCGAGATAGATGCTCGCCGCGAGCGCGATCAGGGTGAGGACGGCGGCGCCGACGAAGGCCGCCTCCTGCTGCGCCCGCACCTCGGCCCGCTCCGCTACGACCTCGCTCCGCTCGTCCTGCAACGCCGCCTCGATGATCTCCTCGAAGTCGTTGGACAGGCGATACTCGACATCGCGCCGGAAGATGTCGACGGCCTGCTGCTGCTGCCCTGCATCCTGGAGCGCGAAGACCCGCTGGGCGGCCCGGTCGATCGCCTTGTAGAGCTCGTTCAGCCGGGATGCGTTCTCGACGTCGGAGATCTCCCGCTGCACCTCGTCGATGCCGTCGAGGGTCGAGATCTCGGCCCGGGTCACCGTGCTCAGCCGCTCGAAGGCTTCGTCCATCTCGGCCCGGGCGGCGTCGAAGTCCGGCTTCTGTTCCGGCCCGAGGAGAAGCACCTCGGCGATCTGCTCCGCATAGTTGTTGGCATGGGCCTCGAGCTCGGCAATGACCTCGAACCGGCGATGGACGCCGTCGATGCGGGTGACGAACTCGTCCGTCAGCCGGAGGCCGAACAGGATGACGGCGACCATCAGGCCGACGAAGGCCAGGATGATCAGTTCAAAGAACAGGATGCGCCAGCGGACCGTCATGCCTCGTCCATGAGCGAAAATGGGCCGCGCCCGCATGGCGGCGGGCATCGGCCGAAGCTTCCGATTATCACCAGGGGCGCGCAGACGCACCGGCTTCGGTCGCCGATCGGGCGCTCTTGCCGGATTCTAACCGTTTCCTCTTCCCGCTCTCACCGGTGCAAGGTGCGGCCGTCGGGTGCGGCGCGGGCCATTTTTCCTGGCCAAATGTGACTCAAGCCATTGATCCGCCACGGATCGCCGGCAAAATTGGGCAATCGTGGGGCTGATTGGGCCATGCGCATGAGCTGAGGGGGGTAGGGCGAGCATGTTCGAGGCGATGAACCTCGCGATATTCATCGCCGCGGCACTCGTGGTGGCCTCGATCTTCACCAGCATCATCAGCTTCCGCTTCGGCGCCCCGCTGCTCCTCATGTTCCTCACCGTCGGCCTGCTCGCCGGCGTCGACGGGCCGCTCGGCATCACCTTCGACAACCGGCCGGCGGCATTCTTCGTCGGCAGTATCGCGCTGGCGATCATCCTGTTCGATTCCGGCTTCGCGACGAAGGCGTCGACCTTGCGCGTCGCCGCCTGGCCGGCCGGCATCCTCGCCACCGTCGGCGTGATGCTGACGGCGACGCTGGTGGCGGTCGCCGCGCATTTCGTGTTCGGTCTGCCCTGGCTCTACGGCTTCATCCTCGGCGCGGCCGTGGCGCCCACCGACGCGGCGGCGGTGTTCTTCCTGCTCCGGGTCGGCGGCATCAATGTCCGCGACCGCGTGCGCTCGACGCTCGAAGTCGAGTCCGGATCGAACGACCCGGCCGCGATCTTCCTCGCCATCTCGCTGGTCGAGCTGGCGACGGCGCCCAGCGAGGCGCCGTTGCTCGAGCTGTTCAGCACCTTCGCCCTCCAGGCCGGCGTCGGCAGCCTGATCGGGGTGGCCGGCGGCTTCGTCATCGCCGAGGTCATGAACCGGACCAATTTCGAGGCGGCGCTCTACCCGATCATGGTGCTCGGCCTGGCGCTCGGCACCTTCGCCGCCTCCGGCATGCTCGGCGGCAGCGGCTTCCTCGCCGTGTTCATCGCCGGCGTCATCGCCGGCAATGCCAAGGTCCGGCACAGCGTGACGCTGAAGCGCTTCCAGGAGGGCACGACCTGGCTGAGCCAGATCGCCATGTTCCTCACCCTCGGCCTGCTCGCGACGCCATCCGAGTTCCCGGGCGTGATGGCGACGGCGCTCGGCATCGCCATCTTCCTTACCTTCTTCGCGCGGCCGATCGCGGTCTGGCTCTGCCTGCTGCCGTTCAGCTTCTCGCGGCGCGAGCTCGCCTTCCTGTCATGGGTGGGCCTCCGCGGCGCGACCACCATCCTCCTCGCGATCGTGCCGGTGCTCGGCGGTCTCCCCTACGGCCAGGAGATCTTCAACATCGCCTTCATCGTCGTCCTGTTCTCGCTGCTGGTGCAGGGCTGGACGATCGCGCCGCTCGCCCGCTGGCTGAAGCTGGTGGTGCCGCCGCGGATCGGCCCCGTCGACCGGATCGAGCTCGAGCTGCCCGGCCGCGGCGGCTACGAGGTGGCGGTGTACGTGGTCCATCCCGAGAGCCCCGTCGCCAAGGGCCAGCGCATCCCGCGCTGGGCGCGGCCGGCGCTGCTCGTCCGCGACGGCCGTTCCCTTCGTCCCGACCGTGCCGGGCGGCCGCGGCCCGGCGACCAGATCTATGTGCTCACCCCGCCGCGCTACATCGAGCTGCTCGACAGCATGTTCGCCGGCCCGGTCGAAAGCGCTTCCGACCCGCAGCTCTACGGCGAGTTCGCCATCGATCCCGAGACCAGCGTCGTCGACCTCGCCAGGTTGTACGATACGCCGCTGCAGGCCGGCGACGAGACGCTGAGCATCGCGGAGCTGCTGCGCCGCGAGCTGGCCGGCGACATCGAGCAGGGCGATCGCGTACCCTATGGCCCGATCGAGCTCATCGTCCGCAGCGTCGACGACGACCACCAGATCGACGAGGTCGGGCTCGCTCTCGAGCATTCGCAGCGGCCGCCCCAGATTCCCCTGTTCCAGACGCCGCGCGAGATCGTCGGCATCCTGCGCTCGGCGCGTCGCCTGTGGGGGAGGAGGCCGCCGAGAATCCCCGAAGAGCCGGACCTTGCGACCGGTTCCGAGCCCGCCCCGGAGGCGGAGCCGGTTGCCGTGCTTACCGAAGCCGGGGAGGGGGGGAGCGTCGACAAGCCGGCGCTGCCACCGGGGCGCTGAGGGCGGCGAAGCGCCGGGCCGACTTGGAGAGGCGTCAGACCCCTTCGAGCAACACGTCGAGGTCGATGGTCGACTGCTTGCCGATGGTCGCGCGGTGCGTCGCGAGAAAGCCCTCGCATGCCTTCCGCCCCTCTTCGCGGAGCATCGACAGGAAGCTCCACTCGGCGTTCAGCTTCGACGAGTAGCCAAGGTCGGCCATGATGTGGTTCGGCACGAGGTGCACCCGCATCCGTGCCCAGCGCGCGCCCTCGGCATGCCCGGGATCGGCGACCTGTCGCATCATCGCGATCATCCTCAGCTCCTTGAGGAGCACGGCGTTGAACGACACTTCGTTGAGGCGGTTGAGGATGTCGCGGGCGCTGTGCGGCGTGCCGGGACGCTCGACCGGGTTGATCGGCACCAGGATCGTGTCGTCGGAATCGAGCTCGCGGATAAGCGGCGTGATCGTCGGGTTGCCGGAATAGCCGCCGTCCCAGTACGGGTCGCCATCGATCTCGATCGCCTGGAACATGGGCGGCAGGCAGGCCGAGGCGAGCAGCACGTCGGGCGTCACCGTCTCGTTGCGGAACACCCTCCCGCGGCCGGTGCGCACGTTGGTGGCTGTGATGAACAGCCGGATCGGGGCTTCCGTGATGTGGTCGAAGTCGATGACCCGGCACAGGATGTCGCGCAGCGGATTGTGGCCGTGTGGATTGAGGTCGTAGGGCGAGTAGAGCCGTGACATCACGTCCATGGCGACGAACAGCGGCGAGTTGTCGAGCGTCCAGCGCCCCAGCAGCACGTCGAGCGGCCCACGCTGGAAGGGGCTGAAGCGCGCGGAATCGGAGACCCGCCGCCAGAAGTCCTCCAGCGCCGCACGGGCGCCGTCGGCGCCGCCCTTGCGAAAGCCCGAGGCGAGCACCGCAGCGTTCATCGCTCCGGCCGAGGTGCCGGAGATGCCGTCGATCTCCAGCCCCGGCTCCTCGAGCAGCCGGTCGAGGACGCCCCAGGTGAACGCGCCATGCGACCCGCCACCCTGCAGGGCCAGATTCACCGGAACCGTGCCGTTCGTCCGCGACCGTCGTGCCATGTCATCCAACTCGCTGCGCAGCATTCCATCCGTGGCGGGAGGGCCATCGCCTGCCGCAGCAGCAACGCCCGTACCACCCTGCCACGGTAGCGCCGGAATGTTACGCGGCGTCGACCATCGCCAGGCGCCGGTCGAGATAGTCGGAGCAGACGCCGATCAGCTCGTCGACATTGTTCTCGAAGAAGTGGTTCGCGCCGGGAATGATCTGCTGGTCGATCTTGATCCCGCGCTGGGTCTTGAGCTTGTCGACGAGCGTCTGGACGTCCTTGGGCGGCACGACGCGGTCGGCATCGCCATGCACGATCAGGCCGGACGAGGGGCAGGGTGCGAGGAAGGTGAAGTCGTGCAGGTTGGCCGGCGGCGCGATCGAGATGAAGCCCTCGATCTCCGGCCGGCGCATCAGGAGCTGCATGCCGATCCAGGCGCCGAACGAGAAGCCCGCGACCCAGCAGCTCTTGGCGTCGGCATGCATCGACTGAACCCAGTCCAGCGCCGCGGCAGCGTCGGACAGCTCGCCCGCGCCATGGTCGAAGGAGCCCTGGCTGCGGCCGACGCCGCGGAAATTGAACCGCAGCACCGCAAAGCCGCGCTACGCGAACATGTAGAACAGCTGGTAGGCGATCTGGTTGTTCATCGTCCCGCCGAACTGGGGGTGCGGATGAAGGATGATCGCGATCGGCCCGTTCTTCTGCTTGGCGGGCTGGAAACGCCCCTCGAGGCGGCCGGCGGGACCGGCGAAGATGACTTCTGGCATTTGCTTGGTCTTCT
>JAEVZM010000622.1 GCA_023392225.1 Pseudomonadota bacterium | reverse complement strand
GGCCGAAGGTGTTCGTGATGGACGAGCCGACGATCGGCATCGACGTCGGCTCGAAGGCGGAGATCCGCGCGATCATCGACGAGATCGCGGCGGCGGGCGTGGGGATCGTGCTGGTGACGACCGAGCTGGAGGAGCTGGTCTCCCTCTGCGACCGGGTCGTGGTGATGTTCCGCGGGGCGATCGTCGCGGAGCTGACCGGCACGGGGATCGAGCGCGAGGCAATTCTCCATGCCTCGGCGGGCGGGGTCGAGGACAAGGCGGTACCGGCATGAGCGAGACGTCATCTTCCGCGGAGGGCGGCGGCGACCGCCGCCTCCTGAGCGCGCTCAAGCGCTCCTACAGCCTCATCCAGGCGCTCGGCGTGCTGGTGCTCTTGATCGTCCTGATGCAGATCGCCAACGAGCGCTTCCTGTCGCCGATCAACATCTCCAACCTCCTCGGCCAGATGACGGTGATGCTGATCGTCGCCGCGGGCATGACGATCATCATGATCTCGGGCGAGTTCGACGTCGCGGTGGGGGCCGTGGTCGGGCTCTCCGCCGCGGTCGCCGGCTGGCTGATGGTGCGCTGGATGCCGGTGCCGACCGCCGCCGACCAGGCGAGCTGGGTGATCCTCGTCGGCGTGCTGGTGCCGCTCCTCGTCGGGCCGGCGATCGGCATATTCGCCGGGCTGGTGGTGACCAAGGCCCACATCCCCTCGTTCATCGTCACCCTCGGCACGCTGATGATGGCGCGGAGCCTGACGCTGGTGGTGACGCAAGGCCAGCCGATCCCCGACATTCCCGACCCGATCCGGAATTTCGGCCAGGGGCGGCTCGTCAGCCTGCCGCTGCCGTTCGACTTTTCGGGTCTCGCCAAGACCGGCTCGCTCGCCGAGCTGTTCATCTGGCTGCCCATCCAGAACATCGTCTGGGTGGCGGTGGTGGTCTATGCGGTCGGCTGGTTCCTGCTCGAGCGCACCACCTTCGGCAAGCGCGTCTATGCCGTCGGCGCCAACCGCACCGTGGCGATGCTCTCGGGCATCCGCGCCGACCGCATCAAGATCTACTGCTTCATGATCGTCGGCTTCACCGCCTCGCTCGCCGGCGTGGTCAGCGTCTCGCGCCTCGGCGCGGTGTCGCCGAACACCGGCGAGGGGCTCGAGTTCGAGGTGATCGCGGCGGTGGTGATCGGCGGCACGAGCCTCTCGGGCGGGCAGGGCCGGATTCTGCGCTCGATCATCGGGGTGATCATCATCGCCCTCACCCGCAACTTCCTCAACCTCGCGCGGATCGAGGTGTTCTGGCAGGGCTTCGCCACCGGCACCATCATCCTCGCCGCGGTGCTGCTCGAGGCGCTCCAGCGCCGCATCTCGGGACGGCAGTGAGGGGCGGCTGAGGCTCAGCCGCCGCCGGAGCGGAGCCAGTCGCGGACGCGCGGCTGGTCGATCGCGGCGCGGTCGACCACATGGGTCGGCAGCCGGCCGTCGAGCACGTCGAGGATGCTGCCGATCGCCGTCCGGCCGACCTCGCCCATGAAGCTGTCGGTCCAGCACAGCGAATGCGGCGTCGGGATCACGCTGTCCATGGCGAGGAGCGGATTGTCGGGCCGCACCGGCTCGCTCTCGAAGACGTCGAGGCCCGCCCCGGCGATGGTCCCGGCCCGGAGCGCCTCGATCAGCGCCGCCTCCTCGACGATGGCGCCGCGGGCGACGTTGATCAGAAAGGCGCTCGGCTTCATCAGCGCCAGGCGCTCGGCATTGATGAGGTGATGCGTGGTCCTGTCGAGAAGGCAGGCGATGATGACGAAGTCGGCCTCGGCGAGAAGGGTCTCGAGCGGCACCAGCGCGACGCCGGCCCCTCCGAGGTCGGCGGGCTTGCGATAGGGGTCGGCGCCGAGCACCCGCATGCCGTGGGGCTGGACCTGGCGGACGATCTCCATGCCGATGCCGCCGAGCCCGACGATGCCGACGGTCCGGCCCGGCAGGCCGATGCCGAGGAGATTGCCACGCTCGGCGAAGCGGCCTTCGCGGGCCATGCGGATGCGCTGCGGCAGCTTGAGGCTGATCGCGAGCAGGAAGGCGAGTGCGGTGGTCGCCACCGGGTAGCGCACGGCGAGCGGCGTGTTGGTGACGAGGATGCCGCGTCGGGACAGTGCGCCGAGGTCGAGCGCGTCGTAGCCGACGCCGTTCCGGGCGATCACCTTGAGGCGGCCGGTGTCCCCGGCGAGCGTCTCCTCCGTCACCTTGGCCGCGCCGACGAACAGGGCGTCATAGGCGCCGATGGTCCGGCGGTCGAGGGCGCCGCCGTCGGGCGCGAGGATGTCGTAGGTGAGGCCGCTCGCGTCGAGCAGGCCGAGCGCCTCGGCGCCGAAGACCGGGTTGCCGCTGCTGTCGAAGAGGTCGGCGGTGAGGCCGATCCTGGCGTCGGGGCTGATCATCGAGCGGTTCCGGGGTCCGGGGGCGGTGGCGTCTTTGTCAGGCGAGCGGCGCGACGGCCTCGCCGGTCCGGGCCGAGCGATAGGCGCCGAACACGAGGCCGTAGGTCTTGAGGCTGTCGGGGCCGGACGTCTCGGGCTCGGCCCCGGTGCGGAGGCAATCGACGAAATGCTGCTGGACCCGGAGCACGCTCTCCTGCGTGCCGTGCCAGGGCGGCGTCGACCAGGGGAGGAGCGCGGGACTCACGTCCTCTTCCCCGGCGACGCCGTTGCTGAACACGGTCATCCGGTAGCCCTTGCCGATGGCGAGGCTGCCGGCCGTGCCCTCGACCTGGAGCATCAGCTCCGGGAAGGGGTCGGGATGAATCGGGCTCGCATAGCTGCATTCGACGACGCTGGTGGCGCCGCTCGCGTGGCGGAGCATCGTCGTCGCCATGTCCTCGCCGGCGATGCCGGGCTTGATGCTCTCGACCTGGCTGTAGAGACGGGTGGCGTCGCCAAGGAGGAAGCGTGCGGTGTCGAGCATGTGGACGCCGAGGTCGAGGAGGACGAACTTCTCCTCGCGGGCGAGATAGGGCTGCTTGCCGTAGATGTCGTGGCCGGTGCGGAATGAGACCCGTGCCCAGGTCGGATTGCCGATGGCGCCGGAGTCGATCACCGCCTTGGCCCGCCGTATCGGTGTGAGGAAGCGGGTGTTCTCGTGCACCATCATCGGCACGCCGGCCTTCCGGCAGGTGTCGACGATGCCGATGCAGTCCTCGAAGCTCGGGGCGAGCGGCTTCTGGACGATCAGCGGCAGGCCGTGGCCGGCGACGAGGCCGACCAGCCCGGCGTGGGACGGCATGGTCGTGGCGATGTCGACGAGGTCGAGCTTCTCCGCCCGGAGCATCTCGGCGGCGTCGGTATAGGCCGCGCCGGCGCCGTGGCGCGTGGCGGCGCCGCGGACCTTGTCGGCGTCGAGGTCGCAGACCGCGGCCAGCGTGACGCCGTCCATGCTCGCCCAGGCGGCGAGATGGTTCTCGGCGAAGAACCCGCAGCCGATCACCCCGACCCGAAGCACCTTGCCATCCGTCACGTCACGCCTCCCTGGCCCGCCCCGTCCGTTCGCCGTCAGTGGATCTCGCCCGAGTCCCGGAGCGCCTTCCGCATGTCGGCGCTGGTGAAGCCGGGCTTCCGGGCCATGTCGAGGATCACCTTCTCGCGGCGGGCGACGAGGTCGATGGCGGCGGGGAGCTTGCGAACGGCATCATGAGGAATGACCACCGCGCCATGGAAGTCAGCGTGGATGACGTCGCCGCTCTTGGCCAGCATGCCGAAGATGTTCACGTCGCAGTTCATCTGCACCATGTGGACATGGGCATGGCTCGGCCCCATGCGGCCGCCGATGATCTGGAAGCCCGGCGCCAGCATGTCGACGTCGCGGAACGAGCCGTTGGTCACGCAGCCGGGAACGCCAAGCGCCAGATGCACGGTGGACTGCACCTCGCCCCAGAACGCGCCGAAGCCGGGCCGGTCGTCGATGTCCTGGATCACGGCGATGGTCGGCAGCTCGCCGGCGGCGACGTAGTCGTACCAGTCCTCGCGCGACGGGATCGGACCTGACGGCGGCTCCTTGGCGCGGATCAGGCCGGTGCGGGCGAGGCCGACGATCGGCTTCAGCTTGCGGTCGGCGGCGATCATCGGCTCGACGGTGAAGCCGATGGCGCGACGCTCAGGCACCACGATCTCGAGGCCGTTGCAGATGGTCGGCGTATCCCACTGCTGGAGTGCCTCGAGGTCGGCGGCGGTGAAGGGCAGGGCGGTCATGGACGGGGCCTTCTGTGGTCGGGGCGGAGG
>JAEVZM010000429.1 GCA_023392225.1 Pseudomonadota bacterium | reverse complement strand
GTGCGCCTCAAGGGCGGCGACCCGTTCATGTTCGGCCGGGCCGGCGAGGAGATGCTGGCCCTGGCCGAGGCCGGCATCCCGTTCCGCGTCGTCTCGGGCGTCACCGCCGGGCTCGCCGGGCCGGCGGCGGCGCTGATCCCGCCAACGCTCCGCGGCGTCAACCAGGCCGTGATCTTCGCCACCGGCCACGGCGCCGGCGAGGGACCGCCGATCGACTGGGCGGCGCTGGCCCGCGCCAGGCAGCCGCTGATCATCTACATGGCGATGTACCAGCTTGGCGCCATCGCCGAGGCGCTCGTCGCCGGCGGGCTCGCGCCCGACACGCCTGCCGCGGTCATCGCCTCGGCCACCCTGCCGGAGGAGCGCGTGCTGGTCTCGCGCCTCGACCGCATCGCCGACGATGCCGCCGCCGCGGATGGGATCGGGGCGCCGGCGATGGTGGTGATCGGCGACATCGTCGCGATGCGCGGGCGCCTGGACGCGCTCGGCGCGGTGCGGACGTGACCGCTCGCGCCCTCATGGTCTCGGCGCCCGCCTCGGGCACCGGCAAGACGGTGATCGTCGCCGGGCTGCTCCGGGCCTTCCGCCGGCGCGGGCTGAGGGTCAGCGGTATCAAGTCCGGCCCTGACTACATCGACCCTGACTTCCACCGCGCGGCCAGCGGACGGGAGGCCGTGAACCTCGATTCGTGGGCGATGGCGCCGGCGCTGCTCGACGCCGTGATGGCCGAGGCGGCAAGCGACACCGACCTTGTCGTGGTCGAGGGCGCCATGGGCCTCTTCGACGGGCTCCCCGGCACGGACCGCCGACGCGGCGCCGCTGCCGACCTCGCCGCCCGCTTCAACCTTCCTGTCATCCTCGTCCTCGACGCGACCGGCATGACCCAGTCGGCCGGCGCCATCGCCCGCGGTTTCGCCACCCACGACCCGGACGTCCACATCGCCGGCGCACTCCTCAACCGCGTCGCCAGCCCGCGCCACCGCAGCTATATCGCCGATGCGGTGACGGCGGCGGGCGTCCCGGTGCTCGGCTCGATCGGACGGAGCCCGGACCTCGCCCTGCCCTCGCGCCATCTCGGCCTGGTGCAGGCGACCGAGCATGGCGACCTCGACACCCGGCTCGACCACATCGCCGGGACGATCGCCCGCGACGTCGACCTCGACGCGCTGCTCGCGCTGGCGCGGCCGGTCGGGGACCTGACGGCGGAGGCGCGCATCCCTGTCCCGCCGCCGGGCCACCGCATCGCGCTCGCCCGCGACGACGCCTTCCGCTTCATCTACCCGCATCTCGTCGCCGGCTGGCGGGCGGCAGGGGCAGCCATCGTGCCGTTCTCGCCGCTCGCCGACGAGGCCCCGCCGGACGATTGCGACTGCTGCTGGCTGCCGGGCGGCTATCCCGAACTCCATGCCGGGCGCCTCGCCGCGGCGTCGACCTTCATGGCCGCGCTCTGCGCCTTCGCCGCGACCCGCCCGGTGCATGGCGAGTGCGGCGGCCACATGGTGCTGGGCGAGGCCCTCGAGGATGCCGACGGGCGGGCGCATGGCATGGCAGGGCTCCTGTCGCACACCACCAGCTTCGCCCGCCGCCGCCTCACCCTCGGCTACCGCGCGGCGCGCATCGACGGCGGCTCAGCCTCCCTCCCCGCCGGCGCCGCGCTCCGCGGCCACGAGTTCCACTACGCCACCGTCACAGTGCCAGGAAGCGATGCCCCGCTCGCCGACCTCCGCGACGGCCAGGGGCGCGACCTCGGCCCAGCTGGCGGGCGGCGCGGACTGGTCTCGGGCAGCTTCTTCCACGCGATTGCGCTAGAGTAGGCGCCATGTGCGCTAGATACGACAACCTGATCCCGCGCGAGGCCTACAAGGCGCTGTTCCGTCCCGAGCGGCTGCCGCAATCCAACTTCCCGCCGCGCTACAACATCGCCCCGACCGATCCGATCCCGATCATCCGGGTCGATCCGCGCGACGGGGAACGCGAGCTGGTGATGGCGCGGTGGGGCCTGATTCCCGGCTGGATGAAGGACAAGCCGAAGATCCCGCACATCAACGCCCGCGCCGAGACGGTGGCCAAGCTCCCCTTGTTCCGCGAGGCCTTCGCCCGGCGCCGGGCGCTGATCCCGGCCACCGGCTTCTTCGAATGGCAGCAGCGCGCCGACGGCAAGCAGCCCTACCGGTTCGTCCGCAGGGACCTCGAGCCCTTCGCCTTCGCCGGCCTTTGGGAATTCGCGCGCCTCAACGGCGAGGACATCGTCTCGAGTGCGATCATCGTCGGCGAGGCCAATCCCCTGGTCGCGCCGGTGCACGACCGCATGCCGGTGATCCTGATGCCGGAGGACTATGACCGCTGGCTCGACGGCGAGGAGACGCCCGATGCCCTCCGCGCCCTCCTCCGCCCGTTCGACCCGGCGCTGATGAAAGCCTACGAGGTGAGCCGCGTCGTCAACAGCGTCAGGAACGACGTCGAGGAGTGCATCAGGCCGCTCGACGAGGCGCCGCCACCGCCCCAGCGCAGTCTCGGACTCTGAACCTTCCCTGAACCGCACCCCCGCGACGCTGTGATCTGGTTCACCGCCTTGTGTTGACTTCGCAAGGGAGCTGCCGTCTTTTTGCCGCCGAGCCGGACTAGGGGGAGCGCCGGCGGGACTTCAGTTCCCATCCGTGGAGACGTTCATGACCAAGGCATCTGTTTTCTCGAAGGGGCCGGCGCTGCTCGCCGGGCTGGCGATGGTGGCGGGCGTCGCTTCGCTGGCGCATGCGGGCACGACCGAGGAATTCATCGTCGGCGGCGCGCCGGCGGCGGAAGGCGCGTGGCCGTGGCAGGTCCGCCTGCTCGACTCGAAGGACCCGCAGTCCGGGTTCTGCGGCGGCTCGCTGATCTCCGACCAGTGGGTGCTGACCGCGGCGCACTGCGTGGTCCAGGGCAACAAGACTATCGACCATGTCGTCGTCGGCTACGGCAGCAACGAGCAGAGCAAGCTCAAGATGGTCGACAGCGCGCTGATCATCGTCCACCCCGACTACATGACCGAGCACCATGCCGACCTGGCGCTGATCAAGCTCTCCGAGCCGCTGCCCGACGCCAAGCCGGTCGCCATCGCCGACGCCTCGGTCGAGGATCAGCTCGTCACCCCGGGTGCGACGCTGACCGTCACCGGCTGGGGCGCGCTGTGGGACTTCGCCGGCTTCGAGGAGGCCCTCTACAGCCGCAACAAGGGCTTCAGCGAGGTCGATACCCACAAGCTGCTCACCGCCAACGCGCTGGTGTCGCCCGACAAGCTGCACCAGGTCGAGATCGAGCTGATCAGCAATGACGAGTGCGCCGCGGCCTACAAGGCCTACGCTGACGCCATCCAGGACAACCTGACCATCGCCGACACCGAGATCTGCGCCGGCAGCCCGGCCGGTGCCAAGGACTCGTGCTACGGCGACTCCGGTGGCCCGCTCGTCGTGGCGGACAAGTCCGGCAACTACTACCAGGTCGGCGTTGTCAGCTGGGGCAGCCAGTGCGGCAACCCGGTGCTGCCCGGCGTTTACAACAAGCTCGCGCGCTTCCAGCCGTGGGTGATGGACGAGATGAAGTCCAACTAAACGCTACTCGGGGTCTCACCCCCTGATCGACAAGGGCCGGGCGGCAACGCCCGGCCCGTTCCGTTTGTGCCGCTTTCCGTGCGCACAGGATGTGTCCCAGAGGAAACGCTTGCCCGGGCCGCTCAGCGCAGCGTCCCTTGGCTCCGCGCGTCCCACAGAAGGTCCTCGATGCGGGCGACGAAGGCATCGTCGAGCAGCACCGGCTTCACCTGGTAGCGGGCCGCCGCCTGCGCGGCGAGACCGTCGAGGTTGCTCGACGACAGGTTGAAGGCGTCGAGCTTGTCCTGCATCGCGTCGGCCTCGGCGGTCCGTCCCTGCTCGCGGAACAGGTCGCGGGCGATCATGTCGTTGAGCGCCTGGGTCAGCACGTCCGGGGTCAGGTCGGCAATGTCGACATAGGCCTCCGGCACCCCGAGATCCGCGGCCTTGCGGGCGAGCCACTCGAAGGTCTCGGCCCGCGCCGCGCTCTTCATCTGCTGGCGGAGCAGCGCTGCGATCTCGGGATAGGCCTTGATCAGGCTCAGCTGCGAGAAGGTGGTCATCAGGCGCTGCGCGTCGTCGTTGGCGCCGCCCGCATCGCCGACCAGCGACGAGACGTTGTTGTAGGCGACCGGCAACCCCTCCCGGACCGCGGGCAGCAGCAGCTCGAAAAGCTCCTGGGGCGACGCGCTGTTCGCCTTCGCGAGGGCCCGCGCCCGATGATACTGGTCGCGCGCCGTGTCCCCGGTGCAGGCATTGAGCACCGCATCCGCATCGAGCACATCCTGGTCGACGGCGGCGGTAGCGCGGGTGACGTCATAGGGATGGGCGGCGAGTCGCTCACAGAGATTAGCGTTCCCGTTGAGCCCCGCCTCGCGACGGAGCAGGGCGCCGAGCTCCGCCACCGGCGCGCCCCAATAGGCGTCGCCAACGGTATCGAGGCTCCACGTCGTATTGGGCTCGATCAGGGCGTTGACCTCGGCCTCGCCGCGCAGAGCCTCGCGCTGCTGCGCCAGGGCGAGCGAAGCGTAGGCGATGTCGGCGAGCACGGCGCGATCGTAGCCCGAATCGCCCGGCTGGGGGCCGCGGCCGGACAGCATCCGGTCATCCCTGAGCCGGATCATCGCCCGCTCGAGGGCGAGCACATAGCCGTCGAAGGCGAGGCGGCGGCGATACTGGGTGAAGTCGAGGAAATCGTCGGAGCTGCCATCCGGGCCGACATAACCGTCCTGCGTTCCGTCGCGATCGATCGCATCGCGGAACGCGGCAGTGGCCTTTGCGGCGTAGTCCAGCGCCTCGGCGTCGCTCGCGGCGAGCTCGATCATGCGGCTGTTGGCGCCACCGATGATGGTCGCATCCCAAAGGCTGACGGCAGCAGGCCCGCCAGCGGCGTCATAGTCGGCGAGCGCGCCGGCAAGCCAGTCGTGGAACGTGGTCTGGGTCTCGGGCAGGTCCTCGAATTCGAGCGTGCTCAGCCAGAACCGCATCCGGCCGCGCAACACGAGCCAATGCGCGCGGTCGGCCTCTTCGGCCTGGGCGAGGGCAGCGCTCGCGAACGCCTCGGCGGCGGTGAGCTCGCGGTAGAAGCGCTCGGCACCGACCTGGTTGATCGACTGGTAGCGGCTCTCCCAGTCGAAATCGAGGAACCTCAACCGGAGTGCATCGAGGCCGCTCATGTCGTAGCCGCCGGTTCCGGCCGCCGCCAGATCCGACATGGCCGAGACGATCGAGGCGCGGAGCTCCGGCGGGTCGATGTCCCGCCGCACCGGCTCCTCGAGCGTGGCGTCGATCATGCCGAGCACCGCCGCGGCGACTTCGGCGCGCGCCGCCGTGTCGCCGAGCGCGGCGAGCTTGGCGCCGATCTCCTCGGCGTCCCGGATGCGACCGAGAACGCCTGGCTGGTCGGCCAGCGATTCGCGGCTCTCCAGCCCGATCGCAAGCGCCTCGCGGTAGTTGCCGATGGCTGCGGCGGGATCGCCGTCGCCGAGCTCGTCGCCGCGCAGCTCCGCGACCAGCCCCTCGAGCGGCTTCAACGCCCTCACGTCCGCCTCACCGGCGGGCAAGGCGGCAAGCCAGGCCTGCACGGCATCGAGCGAAGCCGTCTCGATCGGCGCGCCGAGGACGTCCCCGTCGGCCGGCCGCGTCGGCGCCTGCTGCAGGCGCTCGAACACGGCATAGACCGCATCGTCGGCAAGGACCCGGGCCAGTGCCAGGCGACGCTGCACGACGGGCAGCGGCGGCGCGACGCCGGCAGCTCGGAACAGCCGCTCGGCGTAACCGTAGTGGAAGAGCGCCTCGGCGAGGGCATCGGGCGAGGCACCGGAGCTGTCTTCCGCCATCGCCAGCGACCAGTACGCGAAGGGATCGAACCCGGCGTCGGCCACCGACGGAATCTCTCTGGGCACCCCGCCACGCTCGGCGAGGAGAGTCAGCTCGAGGGCGCCCACCGGCGCGTCCTCGCCGATGCCGCCGGCAAGCACGTCAGCCGCGAGCGGAGCGACCGGACGCAGTGTCGAGACCAGCATCGCCCGGGCGAGCGGGCTGGACGGAGCGAGGCGCAGCAGCCCGGCGACGCGCTGCTCGACCCGGCTGTCGAAGATCGCGTTGACCAGCGGCGCGGTGGCGGCAGACGCATCGCAATTGCGCTTCACCGCGTCGCCGACCTCGGTGGCGAGATCCACCTCGGTCCGGACCAGGATGTCGAGGATCCAGCCGCAGGTCGCGACCGGCACCGCGTCGTCCTCCTCGTCGCCGACGAAACGCATGTGGAGCATGTCGAAACCGATCTCGAGCTCCGGCGTCTCCCGCGACGGTGCCTCCTCGCGCATAACCGTGAGCGCCAGCAGCCGGTCGTCGCTGGCGAGGGGCTTGGGCGCGGCATAGACCCCGCCTCCGGCATCCGCCGCGAACACCTCGCCCGAGTCGAGCCGGCCGACCAGATGCTCCCAGGGGGCGACGAAGGTCGGCACCAGCCGGCCGTCGTCGGCGACGCGGTAGCCGAGCGCCCGCACCTTGGTCACGTCGGGAGCGCCAGGCGGCGCGGCACCGCCGGGCGCTGGCGGCGTGCCTGGGACGGTCGTCCCGCCCGCATTGACGATGACCGCGTCCCCGTCGGCTACGACATCGATGCCGTCGGCACCGGCGAGGCCGGTCGAGATGATCTCGTCCGGCAGCGAC
Organism: Pseudomonadota bacterium; assembly: GCA_023392225.1. Classification (GTDB taxonomy): domain Bacteria; phylum Pseudomonadota; class Alphaproteobacteria; order Rhizobiales; family Kaistiaceae; genus Bauldia. The sequence goes on along the minus strand of JAEVZM010000429.1, from coordinate 535 downwards.
GGCGCAGCATCGCCCCCGAAGCTCTCCGCCGCCACGACCGTCAGCTGGCCATCGGTGGTCGCGACGACGACATCGCCGTCTCCAAGGACCGCTGCATCGGCCACCGGGGTGGGAAGCTCCACCGTCGCCGGAACCGCCTCGCCACCGCCGTCGCGGACGACCTGGAGTCCGCTCCGCGGCCCCCAGACATAGATGAGACCCTGCCCCGGGTCGGTGGCGAAGCCGGCAAGCTCGGTACCGATCTGGCCCGACAGACGGACTTCGCCGACCACGGTCACGGCGCCGCCGCCGCTGCCCGGACCACCGCCGGCGCCCTCCGAGACGCTGGCGCCCTCACCGGCCTTCGGCTCCGGGACGCGGCTCTGGCGGATGAACCGATCCTCGGGCATCCCCTGCGGCTGCGGCGTCGCCTCCAGCCGGGTGATCCGGTAGAGGCCCCGCTCGCCCGCCCCGGCGATGAACGACCGCCCCTCGAGGTCGAGCGGCGCGAGGGCCGTGAAGTCGAGTCGCGGTGTCTTATACACATCTGACGCGG
>JAEVZM010000332.1 GCA_023392225.1 Pseudomonadota bacterium | reverse complement strand
CGGCGAGGGCGCGCCGGCCGAGGCCCCTCCGCCCGCGCCGGGGAAGGCGACACCGCAGCCGGTCGGCGGCAGCGCCCGCCAGCGAGCCGAGTATGACCGCGCCGTCGCCCGCATCAGGGCCGAGCTTCCGGCCGGTGTAGAGGAGCTCGCGGCGACCGGACTCCGCCACGTCGTCGACTTCCAGGACCCCGCCTACGGCCATCTTTATCTCGACCGGCTGCGCGATCTCGCGGCGCTGGACGATGCGGCGCATGGCCATGCCCTCACCCTTGAGGCGGCGAAGCATCTCGCCCGCGCCATGGCCTATGACGACGTCATCCGCGTCGCCGATCTCAAGACCCGCGCCACCCGCTTCGCGCGGGTGCGGCAGGAGGCGCGGATCAAGGACGGCCAGGTGATGCACGTCACCGAGTTCATGCATCCGCGCATCGAGGAGGTCTGCGGCACGCTGCCGGCGGGCCTTGGCCGGGCGATCGAGCGGCGGCCGAAGCTCGCCCGCGGTCTCGACCGCATGATCAATCGCGGCCGCCGGGTGCGAACCGACGGCGTGTTCTGGTTCGTCTCGCTCTATTGCCTCGCCGGCATGCGCCGCTGGCGCCGCGCGCTCCTCCGCCACCAGGCCGAGGAGGCGCACATCGCCGACTGGCTCGGCACCGTGCTGCGGCTCGCGCCGGCGCAGTACGACCTCGCGGTCGAGGTGCTGCGCTGCCAGCGTCTCATCAAGGGCTACAGCGACACCCGCGCCCGCGCCGACAGCAAGTATGGCCGAGTCCTCTCGGCCCTGCCCCTCCTCGAGGTCCGGCCGGACGGCGCCGACTGGCTCCGCCGTCTCCGCGAGGCGGCCCTCCTCGACGAGGACGGCAAAGAGCTCGACGGCGCCCTGAAGACGGTCGCCTCGCTCTGAGAGGCGCCGCGGCCGCATTTTGCCGGCCCCAGGCTCATGCCCATGTTCGTGCCCATCTTCGTGCCATGAATCCGCGGCAGGAAGGCTGGAGGGTCCGCCCGGCGCGGATGGAGGAGCGAGGTGCCGATGACACCCACGCGCGCAGTACCTGCCGCATCGATCGCGATGCTCGCCGCCATCCCGGCCGCCCGGGCGGAGGAGACGGCGGGGGCGCCGGGCACGCTCGGCCTGGGCCTCCAGCTCGGCACGGCGCTGGTCGTCCTGCTCGCCGTGCTCATCGGCGTCTCGGTGGTGGCGAAGCTCCTCATCGTCTTCGGCGTCGTGCCGCGGCAGCCGGAGACCGGCTTTCACGCCATGGTCCACGCCATGGCCAATTTCGTCGGCGGCCTCACCAGCCCCAGGCAACGCCGGCGTGAGACCGTGCGGCGCGACGACCGCTGAGACGGAACCCGTCACGCATCTGATGCCTTTCCGGTCGATAGATGCTTCGATGGGCAAAAGAAGATAGGGATTCGGGGAAGCGCGATGAACGGCGAGGACAGCGAACGCAACCGGCTGATCGGACTTGCCCGGCGGAGCCTGGCGCGGGCCGAGGGCGACCGGGAGCGCCTGAAGGCGCTGGCCGCCGACCTCTTCGCCCATGTCAGCCTCGAGGATCTCGCCGTCTATGGCGGTCCCGACCTGGCCGCCTTCGTCCAGGCGGCGGATGCGCTGCTCGAGCTGCGGAAGGCCGGCGACGGCGTGGTCGCGCTGGTCGATCCGCCGGCCGGTCGCGGCTCGGTGGCGGACACCGTCACGGTGATCGGCATCCTCAACGAGAACATGCCGTTCCTCGTCGATTCGGCGCTCGGCGAGATCCAGGCCTCCGGCGTCAATGTCCGGCTGGTCGCCCACCCCATCGTCGCCGTGACGCGCGACAGGGCCGGCCGGCTCGTGGGCTATCACGGCGCCGGTCCCGGTCCCGACGGCAGCGTCCGCGAGAGCCTGATCCAGGTTCATGTCGACCGGATCGAGGATGCCGGGCAGCGCGACCGGCTGGTCGAGCGCCTCCGCTCGCTGTTCGTCGAGGTCCGGCGGGCGGTGACCGACTGGCCGGCGATGCTCGCCCGCCTCGACGACATGATCGCCGGCTACCGGTCCGCGCCGCTGCCGATCGCCGATGGCGAGCGCGCCGAGGCGATCGCCTTCCTCGAATGGCTCGCCGCCGGCGACTTCACCCTCCTCGGCGTCCGCGAATACGATTTCGTCGGTGACAGCCGCTCGGGCGAGCTCCGGCGCGCCGAAGCGCCGAGCCTCGGCATCCTCCGCGATCCCGATCTGCATGTGCTCCGCCGCGGCGGCCAGGGCGTGATCACCACCCCGGCGATCCGCGAGTTCCTGATGCAGCCCGAGCCGCTGATGATCGGCAAGTCGAACCTCGTCGCCCGGGTCCACCGCCATGCCTATGCCGACTATGTCGGCGCCAAGCGCTACGACGCCGATGGCGGGCTCGCCGGCGAGGTGCGCTTCCTCGGCCTGTTCACCTCGGAGGCCTATACCCGCTCGGTTCACGCCGTCCCCTACATCCGGCAGAAGGTCGCCAACGTCATGGCCCGCGCCGGGTTCGATCCGGGCAGCCACTCCGGCCGGGCGCTCGGCAACGTGCTCGAGACCTATCCGCGCGACGAGCTGTTCCCGATCGACGAGGACACGCTCTACGATTTCGCCACGCAGATCATGGCGCTGCGCGAGCGCCCGCGGGTCCGCGTCCTCGCCCGCCGCGACCGGTTCGACCGCTACGTGTCGGTGCTCGTCTTCGCGCCGCGCGACGGCTACGACAGCGACGTGCGGGAAGCGATCGGCGACTACCTCGCCCGCGCCTTCGACGGGCACGTCTCGGCCTTCATCCCCTCGTTCCTCGAGGGCACGCTGGTCCGCGTCCATTTCATCATCGGCCGCGCCGGCGGCGTCACCCCCAATCCGGACCAGGCGACGCTCGAGGCCGAGGTCGAGGAGATCGTCACCGACTGGGAGGACGACCTGCTCGCGGCGATGCGGGCCGCCTCCGACGATCGGGCCTGGCCGGCGGTCTGGCGCGGCGCCTTCCCCGCCGGCTATCGCGACGTCACCCCGCCCGAGCGCGCCGTCGACGACATCGCGGTGATGGAGGGGCTCACGCCGGACCGGCCGGTGGCGGGCGTCTTCCACGATGGCGTCGAGTCGGGACCGGCCGGCGTCGGGCTCAAGCTGTTCCATCTGGCGCGGCCGATTCCGTTGTCGCAGCGCGTGCCGATGCTCGAGGATCTCGGCCTCCGGGTCATCGACGAGCAGACCCACGAGGTCCGCAAGGCCGATGGTCCGGTCGTCTTCGTCCACGACATGGATCTCGAGCGGGCCGATGGCGCGCCGTTCGATCTCGCCGTCACCGCCGCCCCGGCGCTCGCCACCTTCATGGCGGTCTGGTACGGCGCGGCGGAGAGCGACGGCTTCAACGCCCTCACCGTCAATGCCGGCCTGCCGTGGCGCGACGTGGCGCTCATCCGCGCCATCGCCCGCTACCTCCGCCAGACCGGGACGCCCCTCACCCAGCACTACATGTGGGCGACCCTCAACCGGCATGCCGGGATCGCCGCCGCGCTGCCCGCCCTGTTCCGCCACCGGTTCGATCCGGAGGCCCTCGACGACGCCGCGGCCGAGGCCGTTCTCAAGGAGATCGAGGCGGCGCTCGAGGCGGTCGAGAGCCTCGACGAGGACCGGATCATCCGGCGTTTCGTCAACGTCATCGAATCGACGCTCCGGACCAATTTCTTCCAGCCCGGCCCGGATGGCGCGCCGCGCGCCGAGATCGTCTTCAAGCTCGACCCGAAGCAGGTCGAGTCGCTGCCCGCGCCGCGGCCGTTCCGAGAGATCTTCGTCTACAGCCCGCGGGTCGAGGGCGTGCACCTCCGCTTCGGGCCGGTCGCCCGCGGCGGCATCCGCTGGTCCGACCGGCCGCTCGACTTCCGCACCGAGGTGCTCGGCCTCGCCAAGGCGCAGCAGGCCAAGAACGCGGTCATCGTGCCGGTCGGCGCCAAGGGCGGCTTCGTGCCGAAGCAGCTCCCGGCCTCCGACCGCGCGGCGATCGCCATCGAGGGCAAGGCGGCCTATGCGCTGTTCATCGCCCGCCTCCTCGACATCACCGACAATCTCGACGGCACCCGCGTCGTGCCGCCCGAGGGCGTGGTGCGCCGCGACGGCGACGATCCCTATCTGGTGGTCGCCGCCGACAAGGGGACGGCGACCTTCTCCGACACCGCCAATGCCATCGCCGAGCAGCATGGCTTCTGGCTCGGCGACGCCTTCGCCAGCGGCGGCTCGCACGGCTACGACCACAAGAAGATGGGCATCACCGCGCGCGGCGCCTGGGTCGCCGTGCAGCGCCACTTCCGCGAGATGGACGTCGACATCCAGACCGAGCCGTTCACCGTGGTCGGCGTCGGCGACATGTCGGGCGACGTGTTCGGCAATGCGATGCTCCTGTCGCCGGCGACGCGGCTCGTTGCCGCCTTCGACCATCGCGACATCTTCATCGATCCCGACCCCGACCCGGCGGTCAGCCTTGCCGAGCGGCAGCGGCTGTTCGCGCTGCCGCGCTCGAGCTGGCAGGACTACGACAAGGCACTGATCTCGCGCGGCGGCGGGGTGTTCTCGCGCAAGGACAAGGCGATTCCGCTCAGCCCCGAGATCCGGGCGCTGCTCGACCTTGCCGGTCCGAAGGCGACGCCCAACGAGGTGCTCCGCGCCATCCTCAGGGCCCGCGCCGACCTCCTGTTCTTCGGCGGCATCGGCACCTTCGTGCGGGCGGCGAGCGAATCGGACGAGCGGGTCGGCGACCGCACCAACGATGCGATCCGGGTCACCGCCGAGGAGCTTCGCGTGCGGGTGGTCGGCGAGGGCGCCAATCTCGGCATGACCCAGCTCGCTCGCGTCGCCTACTGCCTCGGCGGCGGCCGCTGCAATTCCGATGCGATCGACAACTCGGCCGGCGTCAACACGTCCGACGTCGAGGTCAACATCAAGATCGCGCTCGGCCGCGCGATCCGTGACGGCCGCCTCGACATGAAGAAGCGCGACCGGCTGCTGGTCGCCATGACCGACGAGGTCGCCGGCCTGGTGCTGCGCAACAACTACGAGCAGACGCTGGCGATCTCGCTGGCCGAGCGTCGCGGCCTCGCCTTCTTCGGCTTCGAGGGCCAGCTGATGCGCGAGCTGGAGCGGCGGGGCCTCCTCGATCGGAAGGTCGAATCGCTGCCCGACGACGTGGCGCTGGCCGAGCGCGAGAAGGCCGGCCGGCCGTTGACCCGGCCCGAGATCGGCGTGCTGCTCGCCTTCGCCAAGATCGCGCTGAAGGTCGATCTGCTCGCCGCCGGAGTCGCCGACGACCCCGCCCTCGACGACGAGCTGCTGCGCTACTTCCCCGGGCGCATGGTCAAGGCCTGGCGCGAGGACATCGAGGCCCATCCGCTCCGCGCCGAGATCGTCGCCACCCGCATCGCCAATGCCATGATCAACCGCGGCGGCCCGACCTATGGGCTACGCATCGCCGAGCGGACCGGGGCGGCGCCGCTCGACATCGCCCGCGCCTATGTCGCGGTCCGCGACGCCTATGGCCTGCCGGAGCTCGACGCCGGGATCGATTCGCTCGACAACCGCATTCCCGGCCTCGAGCAACTCGCTCTCTACCGCCTGGTTCAGGACCTTCTCGCCGCCCGCACCGTCTGGTTCCTCCGCAACGTCTCGTTCGCCGCCGGCATCGCGCCGGTGGTCGAGGCCTATGGCGCCACCATCGCCGCGCTTGCCGGCATGCTCGACGAGGTCCTGCCGGAGCGTTTCCGCGAGGTGCTGGGCGACAGCGCAGCGAAGCTGGAAGCGATGGGGGTCGCGCCCGCGCTCGCCCGCCGCCTGGCGATGCTGCCGGCGCTCGGGGCGGCGCCCGACATCCACCTCGTCGCCGAGGCGACCGGTGCGCCGCTGGCCGAGGCCGCGCCGGTGTTCTTCGAGACCGCCCACGCGCTGCGCATCGCGCGGATCGGCACTCTCGCCGACTCACTGCCGGTCGCCGACCAGTTCGATGGCCTGGCGCGCGATCGCGCCGTCGAGATGCTGGCCATCGCGCAGCGCCGGATCACGATCGACGTCATCTCCGCCGGTGGCGTCGCGGCGTGGCTCGCCTCGCGCGGGCCGTCGGCGCGGCAGGCGATCGACATGGCTGCGGCAGTAGCCGACGGTGGGGCGCTCACCCTGTCGCGGCTGACGGTGGTGGCCAGCCGCCTCGCCGATATCGCCGGCGGCTGAGCCCGCCGGAAAGGTCTGGCTGGCTACTCGGCCGCCGCGGCGTCCCCGGTGGCGTTCGCCACCTTGGTGCTGCCCGTGGGCTGGTTGCCGAGCAGGGTGTCGATGCGACGCCGCTCGCGCTCGAACGAGGCGTACATGTCGTTCTCGAGCACGCGGCCCTGCGGCAGGCGGATGCGGAGCGGATCGACCGGCTTGCCGTTGATGCGGATCTCGAAGTGGAGATGCGGCCCGGTCGAGAGGCCGGTCGAGCCGACATAGCCGATCACCTGGCCCTGGCGGACGCGGGCGCCCTTGGCGAGGCCCTTGGCGTAGCCCGTCTGGTGCGCATAGAGCGTCTCGTAGCCGTTGGTGTGGCGGATCACCGTCATGTTGCCGTAGCCGGAGTTCCGCTCCATCTTCTCGACCACGCCATTGCCGGCGGCGAGAATCGGCGTGCCGCGCGGGGCGGCGAAGTCGACACCGGTGTGCATGCGCACATATTTGAGGATCGGGTGGCGCCGCGCGCCGAAGCCCGAGCGCAGCACGCCGCTGGTGATCGGCTTGCGCATCAGGAACTTCTTCGCGCTCTTTCCTTCCTCGTCATAGTAGTCGACGATCCCGTCGTCGGGCGTGCGGAACCGGTAGAAACGCTTGGTCGTGCCGTTCAGCGTGAGCGAGGCAAACAGCACCTCCGGCTCCATCGCATCGGCGGAATCGTCGGGCAGCGAGTGGAAGATCTCGATCGAGTCGCCCGGGCTGATGCGCGACTGGAAATCGACGTCATAGGCGAAGATGCGGATCAGCTGGCCGATCAGCTCCTGCGGTACCTGCTGCTCGAGCGCGGTCTCGTAGACCGCGTCGTAGAGGCGGGGCATGGTGCCACCGTCATAGACCTCGACGTCCCCGCCATCCATCTGGGCGAAGTCGCTCGCCGCCAGGGTCGGCTCGTCGGCGCGCACGAAGACGTCGTCGTCGGTGCGGGCCACGGTCGCCTGGTGGGCGCCCTCGTTATAGATGCTGACGCGGAGCGGGATCAGCGTGCCGTCCTCGGTGCCGTCGCTGGCATAGGCGAGGCGGACCTTCTGGCCGACATGGATGGCGTTGAGGTCGACCAGCTCGGCCAGCGCCTTGACGATGCTGTCGGCATCGTCCTCGGCGACGTCATTCTCGGCGAGCAGCTCGCGGAAGCTCTGGCCCTTCTCGATGGCGATGTAGCGCTCGCCGTCGCCCTCGAGCCCGAGGCCGTTCGCGGCGCTCTTTGAGACGTTGGAGACGTTCTCCGGGACGATCTTCACGCCCATCGCGGTGAACGGGTCCTCCGCGTCGAGCTCCTCGCCGGCGCCGCCGGGGTCGATGAAGGCGAGGGCCGCCATGTCGGTCTCGCCGGCGCCGAGACTGGTCGAGGCCCGCACGATGGTCTCGACGTCGGTCGCCGACATCATGATGCGCGGGTCCTTGGTCACCTCCGCGATCGGGAAGTCGCTCACCTGGACCGCGACCTCGCCGTCGACATTGGCACCGTAGAACTGGTCGTCGGCCGCGGTCTCGGCGCCGGCATCGCTGGAGGGCGGCTCCGGGGCGGAGGTGTCGGCGAAGATGCGCAGCGCGTCGTAGGCGGGAATCTCGTCGGCATGCTCGGGCTTGGGGGCGGTCAGTGTCGCCACCACCCGGGCAAAGGGCCGGAGCTTGATGAAATCGCGATCGCCCTGCTTGGTGACCGTGGAAACCTGCAGCACCTGCCGGTTCGACACCGTCTCCTCGGTCGGGCGCATGCGGTCGCCCTTGCGGCCGAAGGCGACGTCCGCCGGGATCTCGGCGCGCTCGAAGCCGCGGGCGTCGGGCTGCGAGGCGAACTGGTTGGGGTTGTTGAGGGCGGCCATCAGCGCGCCCCCCATAAGGAAGGTAGAAGCGACGCCGGTAAGAATGGTGCCGGCGAGCCAGCGCATGCTGACCGTTCGCGATGCGGTGGGCTGGTCGTGTTCGCCTCCCACCATCAGCGGCGCTTCGGCGCCGAGGTCGACCTCGTCGCCGTGCGCCATAGCGCTAGAGCCGGACCACCCCCTCACGTCTGTTCCGTCTCCCCGATTCCGCGGGCGCGCCGACTGGCGCCGCTCCGCGACATTTGCCGCCCTCAAGGGCGAAATTCCAAACGGCCTTTGCCGGCAAACGGCAGCGCCGTTCGAGCTCCGCCAACTCTTGCTCTCTTTTTGGCACTAATAAGGCCCCCCTCACAACATACCCATGCGCAGAAAAATGAGGGCCGAAACCGCGGTTCTCTGCGGGTCCGGCGGGGGGAGGGGGCGGCTGTCGCAAATTTTTCAAAAAAGGTCGTTGACAGTCCGCGAGGGTCTCCCCTATATAGCGGTCATCGCGGGACGCGGTGCTGCCAAGCGGCGCCGACGACAACCCCGCGCTCTCTGCTCGCAGACTGCGGGACGGCAAAATCGCCTCGGCGATCGTCTCACATCGCGCGCTGGTCCGGCAAGCCCGGTCCGACGGTGACAAGTGCGCCGTGCTGTTTGACAAGTGAATAGGAAGAAAGAGAAACGTAGGCGGCGGAGTCCTTGCGGACGAACCTGGCCCTCGGGTCAGGCAAGTCGAAAGAGACTTCGGCGGCACTACGTTTATTCTAAGCATCCGCTATCGTTGCGGTCGCAAGACTGCGGCGAACGGTGCTTGGGAACTCGTCAAAATATGTGACGTGAGTGTAGTGATCAGCCGAGACAAGTTCTCAGTTCAACCTGAGAGTTTGATCCTGGCTCAGAACGAACGCTGGCGGCAGGCTTAACACATGCAAGTCGAACGAGAAGTCACCTTCGGGTGATGGAAAGTGGCAGACGGGTGAGTAACGCGTGGGAACCTACCTAATGGTACGGAATAACTCAGGGAAACTTGGGCTAATACCGTATGTGCCCGAAAGGGGAAAGATTTATCGCCATTAGATGGGCCCGCGTCGGATTAGCTAGTTGGTAGGGTAACGGCCTACCAAGGCGACGATCCGTAGCTGGTCTGAGAGGATGATCAGCCACACTGGGACTGAGACACGGCCCAGACTCCTACGGGAGGCAGCAGTGGGGAATATTGGACAATGGGCGCAAGCCTGATCCAGCC
>JAEVZM010000277.1 GCA_023392225.1 Pseudomonadota bacterium | reverse complement strand
CTAGAGGCCGAGGTCGGCCAGCTCGTCCACGGTCTCCTTGTTGATCGGGATAAGCGCGTCGACGATGATGTTGGTGCCGTCGGGATGGACGACGCCGAGGCCCTCGATGGTGGTGCCGTCGGTGATCTCCTCACCCTTCACCATCATGTCGCCGATGCGCACGAAGACGCGGCCGGCTTCCATCGGATTCCACATGAAGCCACCGCTGATGGCGCCTTCCTTGACCAGCTGGCGGCCCTGGCCCGGGGAGAACGGCCCGTAGACGGCGATCTCGCCGACCTTGCGGGTCTCCTCGAGGGCGCGACCGATGCCGATCGGACCCTGGCTGCCGAATGCGAGGAAGCCGGTGAGGTCGGGATTGGCGGCGATGAGGTCGAGCGCGGTCTTGCGGCTGTCGTCGACGTTCTCGGCAACACCGTAGCGGTCGCCGATCAGCTTCATGTCGGGATAGTTCTCCTTGAGGTAGGCAATGGCGTAGTCAGCCCAGGCATTGTGCAGCGGCACGGTGAGCGAGCCGACATAGACGGCGTAGGAGCCCTTGCCGCCCATCGCCTCGGCCAGCATCTTGGCATGCGCCTCGCCGAAGCCCTTCGACGACGCCATCTCGAAGTTCCAGTCGACGTTCTTCTGGTCGGGCGACTCGTGGGTCACGACCTTGATGCCGGCCTCGCGGGCCTTCTGCAGCACTGGCTCGATGGCATTGGCGTCGTTCGGCACCACGCCGATGACGTCAACGCCCTTGGCGATCAGGTCCTCGATGGCGCGAACCTGGAGCGCCGGATCGGCGCTGGTCGGGCCGATCATCGTCGCATCGACGCCGAGGGCCTCGCCCTGTTCCTGGATGCCGACCTCCATGGCATTGAACCACGGAATGCCGCCAACCTTGACGACGACGCCCATGGTCGGCTTGTCCTGGGCAACCGCGACGGTCGCCAGCGACGCCGCGATGACAGCGGCCCCGAAAAGGGGCGCAGCAAGACGCTTCAACATTCTCATTTCCTCCCAGAGGACGCCCACGAGGGCGCCGTTTTTGCCGCGGAAAGCTTGCACATTCGATTGTGCATCTCTCCGTCATCACCGCTTGCCCACCCCAGTCCCGGCTCTTCCTCCAACCGTGCCCCCGGTAAAAGCCGCAGGGCTGGACTACGATGCACAATCGATGTAGCAAATCTGACCGACAAAGAGCTCGCATGTCAAGTGAGCGGCCATCGTCTGGGGAAGCGACTGGGAGATGAAGACCAAACGCGCGTCGGGCGGCAAGACCACCATCTATGACATCGCCCGCTCGACGGGCGCCTCCCCGTCCACCGTCAGCGCGGCGCTCAGCGGCTCCTGGCGGAGCCGACGGATCAAGGAGAGCACCGCGCTCGAGATCCAGCGGCTCGCCGAGCAGCACGGCTACACCACAAACATGCAGGCCCGCGGACTTCGGAAGGCCCGCTCGGGACTGATGGGCATGGTGGTGCCGGCCCACTTCACCCGGTTCTTCTCGTCCATGTCGCAGGTGTTCGAGACCTATGTCCGCGCCCGCGGCATGTGCCCGGTGGTGGTGAGCACGCTCCGCGATCCGGCCGAGGAGCGACGCACGGTCGAGACGCTGATCTCCTACGCCATCGATTCGCTGTTCATCGTCGGTGCCACCGATCCCGACGCGCTGTCCGACATGTGCGCCGCGGTCGGGCTCAAGCACGTCAATGTCGACCTGCCCGGCAGCAAGGCGCCCTCGATCATCTCCAACAACTACGGCGGCGCACGCCAGCTCACCCGCGAGCTCCTCAAGTCGATGCCGCGGAGTGGCGATCCGCAGCGCGACAAGCTCTACTTCCTCGGCGGCGAGGTGTGGGACTTTGCCACCGCCGAGCGCATCCGCGCCTTCAAGGAAGTGATCGCCGAGGAATATGGCGAACCGGCCGACCCGCTGATCATCGCGCACAAGTACGATTCCGACACCTCGGCGGCGGACCTGCGCGCGCTGTGTGGGCGGATCGGTGGCCTGCCGACCGGGCTCTTCGTCAACTCGGCCTTCGCCCTCGAGGGCGTGCTCAAGTACTTCTCGACCCTGCCCGCCGAAGCCTGCAGCGACATCGTCGTCGGCTGCTACGACTACGACCCCTTCGCCTCGTTCATGCATTTCCCGGTGATCATGGTGCGACAGAACGTCGACCTGCTCATCGCCGAAGCCTTCCGCATCATCGACGGCGACGTGACGGGGGCACCATGCCTGCAGATCGAGCCCGAGCTGATCCGGCCGCGGACGCTGTCCGACAGCCCGGCGGAGACGTTCCATACCGGCCCGCCCCCCAAGACGATCCGCCGCAAGCGGACGGCCGTGCCGAGAGAACCCGTTTCGAGGGAGAACGCGCAATGAAGAAGATCCTCAATGACCCCGCCCACTATGTCGACGAGATGCTAGACGGCCTCGTCGCCGCGCACCCGGACGTCTATGCCCGGCCGCAGCCTCGGGTGATCGCGCGGGCCGGCGGCGCGACGCCGGGCAAGGTCGGCATCGTCACCGGCGGCGGCTCGGGCCACCTCCCGGTGTTCACCGGCTATGTCGGCAAGGGCCTCCTCGACGCCTGCGCCATCGGCAACGTCTTCGCCTCGCCCTCGGCCGAGCAGATGGCGGACTCGATGCGCGCCGCGAGCGGCGGCGCCGGCGTGCTCCGCCTCTATGGCAACTATGGCGGCGACGTCATGAACTTCGACATGGCGGGCGAGACCGTCGACCTCGAGGACGACATCCGCTCGACCACGGTGCTGCTCGCCGACGACGTCGCCTCGGCGCCGCCGGCCGAGGCCGCCAAGCGTCGCGGCGTCGCCGGCATGGTCTACGCCTTCAAGATCGCCGGCGCGAAGGCCGAGCAGATGGCCGACCTCGACACGGTCACCGCCACCGCCCAGAAGACGGCTGATGCCTGCCGCTCGATCGGCATGGCGCTCACCCCCTGTACCGTGCCGCAGGCCGGCAAGCCCACCTTCCAGATCGGCGAGGACGAGATGGAGATGGGCATGGGCATCCACGGCGAACCGGGCATCTGGCGCGACAAGCTCCGCCCCGCCGACGCGATCACCGACGAGATGATGGACCGCCTGCTCGCCGACATGCCGGTCGGCAAGGGCGAGAGCGTGTCGATCCTGGTCAATTCGCTCGGCGCCACCCCGCCGGAGGAGCTCTACATCATGTTCCGCCGGGCGAGGGCCCGCCTCGCCGATGCCGGTATCGATCTGGTCATGCCCCTGGTCGGCCGCTACGCCACCTCGATGGAGATGACCGGGGCGACGATCACCCTCTGCCGGCTCGACGACGAGCTGACGAGCCTCCTCAAGGCGCCGTGCCACTGCGCGTTCTGGACGGTGTCGTAGCCATGGGGCTGACCAGCAGCGACCTCCACGCCGCCGCGAAGCGGCTCGCCACTGCGGCCGCGGCGGCGCAGGACGAGCTCAACGGCCTCGACGGCCAGCTTGGCGACGGCGATCTCGGCATCACCGTCGCCACCGGCTGGAAGGAGGTCGCGGCCGAGACCCTGCCCGAGGACGTCGGCATGGCGTTTCTCGCCGCGTCCAAGGCGTTCCAGCGGGTCTCGTCGTCGTCCTACGGCACGCTGACCGCGACCGCGCTGATGGCCGCGGCGAAGAAGACCAAGGGTCGCACCGACGTGCCGTGGTCGGAGGTGCCGGCGCTGGTCGCGGCCGCCCGCGACGCCATGATGGAGCGCGGCAAGGGTGCGCTCGGCGACAAGAGCGTCCTCGACATCGCGGATGCCGTGGCAAAGGCGATCGAGGGTATGGACGACCCGGCCGACATGGCGGTGGCGGCGACCGCCGCCGCGGAGTCCGCCATGGCTGCGTTCCGCGATCGGCCTAATCGCCTTGGCCGCGCCCGGATGTTCGGCGAGAAATCGGTCGGCATGGACGATCCCGGCATGCGCGCCTTCCAGCGCCTGCTGAGCGGCCTGGTGGCCTGACATGAGCGGAAGGGAGGCTGGCCCGGTGTCTCGCCCCCTCCCCTCCCTGCGCGCCGCCGCCGGCCGGCGGGGCGGGTCATGACGGTCGTCTCCCTCCGCAGCGCCGACTTCGCCCCGCGCCACCGCGTCGCCGAGTTCCAGGTCGCCGCGGCCAATATCTGCAAGCTCGCCGTCGTGCCCGAGCCCGGCAGCGAGTACCGCTCCGAGACGCTGATCGGGATCCTCCCCGGCGCGGTGATCGCCGACACCGCGCACTCGGCCTGCCGCACCACGCGCGACCACCGACTCGCCGCCGAGACCGGCGACAACGTGCTGATCCATATTCCGCGGCAGGGCGCGTTCCGCATGAAGCAGGCCGGCGGCACGGAGACGATCTGCGGCGCCGGCGACGTCTATGTCGACCCCACCGAGGTCCCGGGCGTCGCGAGCTTCGTGCCCGACCTCACCCGTGTCCTCTACGTCTCGATCCCGCGCGATGCGCTGGCCGGCCGGGGCGACGCCGGCGACCGGCTGCTGCGGCGGCGCACCCGGCTCACCCCGCAATGGCGGCTGTTCCGCGACTATGTGCTCAACCTCCATCGCGAGCTGCCGCACCTCCGTCCCGAGCATCTCGAGCGCTATGCCGGGCACGTGCAGGACCTCGCGCTGCTCGCCCTCGCCCCCGAGGCCGCGCGCCGCGGCGAGAGCAACGGCCTCCGGCACGCGCGCCTCACCGCCATGATGCGCGACGTCGAGCGCCACCTGACGACGACCCGCATGGGGATCGCCTGGATCGCCGGCCGGCACGGCATCTCCGAGCGCTACGTGCGGGCACTGTTCGCGGAGGCCGGGACCACCTTCAACGACCACGTCGCCGCCCGGCGCCTCGCCCTCGCCCACCGCCTGCTCGGCGATCCCCGACATGCCGGCCGCTCGATCAGCGACATCGCGTTCGCTGCGGGTTTCGGCGACATCTCCTGGTTCAATGCACGGTTCAGGCGGACCTACGGCATGACGCCGAGTGCGGTGCGGGCCGCCGCACGGAACGGCTGATCCGCAGCGTGCCGGATCGCCCGCGCGAGTGCCGGATTCCCCAAGATCGGCGATCGCGTCACCGATAGGGTCTGCCGGATGCCACCGGGGCGAATGCAACGCGCCGCCCCCCGACGCCGGAGCCTCCCAATGCTGCACCATCGACAGCTCGAACCGGGCGCGACGCTCCGCCGAGCCGCCGGTCTCATGCTCGTCCTTCTCCTCGCCCTCGCCATCCCGGCGACGGGATGGGCCAAGGGACCGGTCGAGGCCACGTTCCGGGCCGACACCGGGGCCATGGAGCTCGGCATCGTGTGGTCCGCGGTTCCCGCCCCGGGACAGGACCTGCCGCCCGAGGCATGGGCGATGCAGGAGCCGGTCTACGGACCGATCACCGAGCTGTTCCTGCCCGGCACCTACGACGTCACTGGCGACGCCGGCGACACGGTGTTCTTCAGCCGCGTGGTGATCAAGCGGAAGGGCCCGAACGATTTCGTCATCCCGATCTCGGCGAGCCCGGCAGGCGAAGACAACGAAAGCCTGGAGGAAGGCCATGCCTGCCCCGGCGGGCGGGCTTGCCAGATCGATGATCCCTCCGGGCTCAGCTTCGTGCTGCCAGCGGGCTGGACCTCCGACGCGCCGTTCCTTGCCGAGACCGCGGGCGGCGTCGTGGCCGACGCGCCGACCGTCACCTTCATGGGCCCCGGCGGGCACCAGGTGCTGGTCCTCAACCCGATCCGCTGGATCGAGAGCAACGGCAGCTGCACCGACAGCCCTATCGGCCCGCTCTGCATCTTCGGGCCGCCCGATGGCGAGTCCCTCAAGGCGCTGACCGTGATCCTCCCGACCCTCGCCTACAGACCCCTATAGGCGGGATCGGGCCCCCGGGGGGGGGCGGGGGGGGGGCGGCCGCCCCC
>JAEVZM010000243.1 GCA_023392225.1 Pseudomonadota bacterium | reverse complement strand
GTGCCGGATCGAGGCCGGGGCCTTCGAGAAATCGCTGCCCGAAACCTGGTCGACCCAGGCGATGACGCCCGGGGTGTAGGCGATGACCGCTCGCGTCATGAAGACGACGGGCAGGAGCAGGATCAGGAAGAGGAGGAGGCTGGTCAGGAACCCGCCGAGGCGTGGGCGTCCGGGCAGTCGGCGGCCGATGGCGTCATGGAGCGGCGCCGCGGTGATCGCGAGCACCACCGACCACATGATCGCGGGGAAGAACGGCTTGAGCGTGAGCGCCGTCGCGACGAACAGGAGGCCAAGGACGATCGCCGCCAGCACGCCGTTGATCGGAAACGGCTTCCGCCGCTCTGTGCCACCCTGCTCCGTCATGCTCCCACTCCCGCCGCGGCGAGCGGCCCTCGCAGCAGCAATAGCGAATTCGTCAGGCTTCGGATATCTCTACTCGGCTGCGACGCGGAGCCGGGACACGACCGTCATGCGGCCCGTGTCGAACACCACGATCGTCGCCCCGGTGCCTTCCTCGAAGGTGAGGGCCAGGCGCTCGCCGTCGAGCGCGGTCGATACGAGCCGGGCGTCCGCCGGCAGGCCGAGCGCGCTCCGGGTCACGGTCGGGATCGCGGTGCCCTCCACCACCGGCACCGGCGTCGCGCTCCCCTCGTAGGTGAAGATGCGGTAGAGGATGGCCATGAACACGGCGAACAGGCCGAGACCGAGCGTCAGCCCGGAAATCATCATGAGGCGGCGAATCCGCTGCTGGACCTGGATCATCGCCGGGTCGAGCGGCTTGTCGTCCTCTTTTTCGTAAGGATCGTCCATGGAGGGGGACACGGTCTCTCGGATCGAGGTAACTGTCGGCGACGACGACGCGGGTCAGCGTCTCGACGCCTGGCTTGCCGGTGCGGTGCCGGACCTGTCGCGAAGCCGCGCCAAGGCGCTGATCGCCGGCGGTTCGGTCGCGGTCGGCGGCGCGACGATAGAGGAGCCGAAAAGGCCGGTCAAACCGGGCGATCGGGTCACGGTCGCGTTGCCGCCGCCGGTGCCGGCGGAGCCCGAGGGCGAGGCGATCCCGCTCGACGTGGTCTACGAGGACGATGCGCTGATCGTCATCGACAAGCCGCCGGGGCTGGTCGTCCATCCCGCCGCCGGCAACCAGACCGGCACCCTCGTCAACGCCCTGATCGCCCATTGCGGGGCGAGCCTGTCCGGCATCGGCGGCGTGATGCGGCCCGGGATCGTCCACCGCCTCGACAAGGACACCAGCGGCCTCATGGTCGTCGCCAAGACCGACCGCGCCCACCAGGGGCTCGCCGAGCAGTTCGCCGACCATGGTCGCACCGGGCCGCTCGAGCGGGGCTACCTGGCGCTTGCCTGGGGCGTTCCGGACCGTCCGGAGGGCACCATCGACCTCCGGCTCGGCCGCTCGCTCCGCAATCGCGAGAAGATCGAGGTGAAGCGCGGCGAGGCGGCGGGGCGGGAAGCGATCACCCACTACGGGGTGGTCGAGGACTTCGGCGTCCCCGGCAAGGCGCCGCTCGCCGCGCTGATCGAGTGCCGGCTGGAGACCGGCCGCACCCACCAGATCCGGGTGCATCTCGCCGCGATCGGCCATCCCGTGGTCGGCGATCGGGTCTATGGCGCCGGCTTCGCGACAAAGGTCGGGCTGCTGCCGGAGCCGGCACGGTCGCTCGCCGCGGGGTTCCCGAGGCAGGCGCTTCACGCATACCTGCTCGGCTTCGAGCACCCGGTGAGCGGCGAGGAGATGCGCTTCGAAAGCCCGATTCCCGCCGATATGGAGGCACTCGTCGAGGCGCTCCGCGGTCTGTGACCAACATTTGATCGCGTGAATCGAGAACTCCGCCGTGTTTCCGGCGATATCGTACCTATATATCCGAGTTGCCCGCGGTCCCATCTCGGGACGCGGTACCGCCGGGCGCCGGGATGATCCGGGCGGCGGGAGCAAGAAAGGGGCGCTAAAGATATGGCCCGTATGAGCCTTCCTGCAATTGCCTCGGGCGAGGCCGGGTTGTCGCACTATCTTGCGGAGATCCGCAAGTTTCCGATGCTGACGCCGGACCAGGAATACATGCTCGCCAAGGCGTACAAGGAGCATGACGACCGCGAGGCCGCCCACAAGCTCGTCACCAGCCACCTGCGGCTCGTGGCCAAGATCGCCATGGGCTATCGCGGCTACGGCCTGCCGATCGGGGAGGTGATCTCCGAAGGGAACGTCGGCCTGATGCAGGCGGTCAAGCGGTTCGAGCCCGAGAAGGGCTTCCGCCTCGCCACTTACGCCATGTGGTGGATCAAGGCTTCCATCCAGGAGTACATCCTGCGCTCGTGGAGCTTGGTGAAGATGGGCACCACCGCCAACCAGAAGCGGCTGTTCTTCAACCTGCGCAAGGTGAAGAGCCAGATCAGCGCGCTGGAGGACGGTGACCTCCGCCCCGATCAGGTCAAGGCGATCTCCGAGAAGCTCGGGGTGCCGGAGGAGGACGTGATCTCGATGAACCGCCGGCTTTCCGGCGACTCGTCGCTGAACGCGCCGCTTCGGTCCGACGCCGACGGCGCCGGCCAGTGGCAGGACTGGCTGGTCGACGAATCGCCCGACCAGGAAGAGCGGATGGCGGCGAACGAGGAGGCGGACAACCGTCGCCAGCTGCTGCGCAACGCCATGGACGTGCTCAACGAGCGCGAGCGCCGCATCTTCGAGGCGCGGCGCCTCGCCGAGGATCCGATCACCCTCGAGGAGCTCTCGACCGAGTTCGGCGTGTCGCGAGAGCGCGTCCGGCAGATCGAGGTGCGGGCCTTCGAGAAGGTCCAGAAGGCGGTCAAGAAGGGTGCCAAGGAGCTGGAGAAGCCCCGCGCCCAGATCGAGCACGCGGCCGGCTGAGCCGCCGGCTGACGTCACGGTCTTTCGTCATCGAATTCAGGGGGCGGCCCACGCGGGCCGCCCTTTTTCGTGTTTCCCTCCGGAGCCGAGGTCCGGCAGGTCGCGGCATCCCCGAACCGGCGAAGACCGCACAAAGAAAAAGAGG
>JAEVZM010000210.1 GCA_023392225.1 Pseudomonadota bacterium | reverse complement strand
GCGAGCGCCAGCCCGGCTCCCTCGCTGCTGCCGCCCGAGGCGGGCAGCACCGGCTCGCGGCTCACCGCCACGCGGTCGGCGTGGAGGGCATCGAAGACGATCTCGCGACGAAGCAAACCACGAACCGCAAGATCGACCTGAAGCCCCTCGATCTCGGCAAACGGCCCCTCGGCATCGCCGACGACGATGCGATCGGCGCCGAAGGAGAACGGCGGCCAGCCGGTGAGCCGGTCGATCGAGAGCGTCAGGCCGGTGCCGGCCACCACGCGCTCGGCGATCGAGGCGACCACCGCCCGCCCTGGCGGTGTCGCGAGGAAGGCGAGCAGCAACCCGACCAGGACGATCAGCCCGGCGATC
The DNA here is from genome assembly GCA_023392225.1 of Pseudomonadota bacterium. Taxonomy (GTDB): domain Bacteria; phylum Pseudomonadota; class Alphaproteobacteria; order Rhizobiales; family Kaistiaceae; genus Bauldia. The sequence continues at coordinate 4,692 of JAEVZM010000210.1, read as the reverse complement.
AGGTAGAGGAGGATGCGGAGGGCGCGAAGCATCAGCGCCTCAGAACGACTGGCCGAGGCCGACATAGAGGGCGACCCATGAGTCGTCCTTGTTCGGCTCGATCGGGAACGCGAGGTCGACCCGAAGCGGGCCGACGGGGGTGAGATAGCGCACGCCACCGCCGACGCCCAGCTTCAGCTTGTCGAAATCCGGATAGTAGGTGTCGAAGGCGTTGCCGGCATCGACGAAGGCGGCGAGGCCGAGCGAGTTGTTGACCCGGTAGCGCAGCTCGGCCGTTGCAGCGAACATGCTCTTGCCGCCGATGATGTCGCCCTTGTCGTTGCGCGGCGCGAGGCTCTGGTAGGCGTAGCCGCGCACGGTCGACGGGCCGCCGGCATAGAGGCGGCGATTGGGCGCGACGATCTTGATGTCGTCGACGGTGACGATGCCGCCCTGCACCCGCCCGGCGAGCACGAAGCGGCGATCGGCATCGACGGCCTGATAGATCGAGAAGTCGTTGGTGAAGGTGGCGAACACCTCCTCCTGCTTGAAGCTGTACGCCGGCGCCGCGGTGAAGAAGTTGCGGAAACCCTTGGTCGGATTGAGACGGTTGTCGCGCCGGTCCCAGTCGAGCGAGCCGGTCAAGGTCGCGATCAGGTAGTCCTCTTCGCGCTGGATGGCATCGTCCACCTTGGCGCTCTCGATGTCGAAGACCAGCCCGCCGGTGAGGGTCCTGGAGAACTCCTGGGTCAGGCCGACCTTGCCCTTCTCCGCCGTCACCCGGTACGCGTCGGTCGTCTCCCGATAGGCCTCGGCACCGAGGGTGAAATCGGTCATCGGGCCGATCACCGCCGGCTTGGTGAAGGTCACCGCAAGGTCGTAGTCGGGCGCATCGAAGGCATCGACGAGGTTCTGCGAGACCGAGGCGTCGAAGCGCAACTGCTCGGCACCGCCGAACAGGTTTCGGTCCATCCAGTAGGCATTGGCGCCGAAGCCGTCGACATTGTCGTACGCGACGCCGAAGCCGACGACGTGGCGCTTGCGCTCGCTGACCTCGATGGTCACCGGCACGGTGCCATCGGGATTGAGGCTGTCGCCGGTGATCACCCGCACGCTCTCGAACACGCCGAGATCACGCAGCCGCTGCTCGGCGCGGGCCGTGGTGTCGGAGGAATAGAGGTCGCCGGGATCGATGCCCGCCCGGCGCTCGACGAGGCGCGGGTCGACGCGGGTCGTACCGGTCACGGTGACGCTGCCGAAATCGGCGGCGGGCCCGGGCTCGACGTCGAGCGATACCGACAACGTCCGGGTGGCATGGTTGGCGATGATGTCGCGCTGGGTGACCGCGGCGAGCGGGTGGCCGAGCTTCCGCCAGCCATTGCCGATCGCGGTCTCGGCGGCGACGATCGCATCGGACGAGGCGAGCCGGCCGGTGACCAGCCCGGTGTCCTTGAGGCTCTCGCCAGGGGGCAGCGGCGCCGCCTCGACGGTGCCGAAGGTGAAGGGCTCGCCGGTGGTCACGACCACGCGGATCGGCACCGGGTCGGCCGTCACCGTATCGAACGGACTGAACGTCTGGAGCGAGCGACCGTCGACAAAGATCGCGACCTCGCCGGCATAGAGCGCCTCGCGGTAGAGCGCGGCGGTGAGGCGGGACACGTCGGTGCGGGCGCGCGCGAGGAGCCCCACCAGCCCCGACGGCGGCTCGCGCCGCAGCGCGTAGAGATTGGACGCGCTCCGGATGCTGCGCTGCTCGCGCCGGGTGCCGCCCTTGAACTCGAACTCGATGGTGTAGGGGACCGGGTCGGGAACGGCGTCCCGCTCCTTCCGAGTGAAGGGCCAGATGGCATAGGAGGGCACGACCGCGCTCATGCCCACCGCGATCGCGATGGCCAGGACGGCTAGACTGCGGCCAGGACTGCCTCCTCGCAAGAACAACTCACACCTCATCGAGCGCGACGCCGATTGCCACGCCCGCTGTTACACCATCTCCTGCCCCACCCCGGTCAGAGTGTGACCGGACTATGCTGAATGAACAGTATACCGTTATTGTTCAATCCCTTGGACGGGAAATCCGAGCCAACAGGGGATATCCCCCGACACACTGCTCCCAAATGGGATGCATTCAACGGGTGAGAGTACGGGCGATCGCGTCCCGCCAGCCGGCGAGAAGCGTGTCGCGCAGCGCCGGCTTCATCCTAGGTTTGAAGCGGCGCTCCGATCGCCAGTTTCTGGCGAAGCGCCCGGGGGCCGGATAGAGACCCGCCTGCAAGCCAGCGAGATAGGCGGCGCCGACGGCCGTGGTCTCGAGCAGCTTAGGCCGGTCGACCGGCGCATCGAGCACGTCGGCGAGGAACTGCATCGTCCAGTCGGACGCGACCATGCCGCCATCCACCCGCAGAACGGTGCGCTTCCCCGAGGCGCCGTGCCAGTCGCCCTGCATGGCGGCGAGGAGATCGTGGGTCTGGTAGGCCACCGCCTCGAGCGCGGCCCGGGCGATCTCGGCCCGGGTGGTGCCGCGGGTGATGCCGAAGATCGCGCCGCGCGCGTCGGCATCCCAGTGCGGCGCGCCGAGGCCGACCAGGGCCGGCACGAAGTACACGCCATGGGCCGGATCGACGGGTTGGGCGAGTTGCCCGGCCTCCTCGGCCCGCCTGACGATCCGCAGCCCGTCGCGAAGCCACTGCACCGCTGCCCCGGCAACGAAGATCGAGCCTTCGAGCGCGTAGGTCGGCCGGCCGTCGAGCTGATAGGCGATGGTGGTGAGCAGGCGGTTCCGCGACGGCACCGGGGTCTCGCCCGTATTGAGGAGCGCGAAGCAGCCGGTGCCATAGGTCGACTTGATCATGCCCGGGGCGAAGCAGGCCTGCCCGACCGTCGCCGCATGCTGGTCCCCGGCGATACCGCGGATGGGCACCGCACCACCGAGCAGGTCGGGGTCGGTCATGCCGAACTCGGCGGCGCTGTCCATCACCTCCGGCAGGAGGGCGCGGGGCACGCGGAACAGCGCGAGCAGCGCCTCGTCCCACCGCCCCTCGCGGATGTTGAACAGAAGCGTCCGCGACGCATTGGTCGCGTCGGTGGCATGGACCCGACCGCCGGTCAGGCGCCACAGCAGGAACGTGTCGATGGTGCCGAAGGCGAGCTCGCCGCGCTCGGCCTTCGCCCGGGCGCCCTTCACGTTGTCGAGCAGCCAGGCGATCTTGGTGGCCGAGAAGTAGGGGTCGATCAGCAGGCCGCTCCGCGCCGTGACGTCAGGCTCGTGGCCGGCGTCGCGAAGCGCCGCGCAGGCCGCTGCGGTCCGCCGGTCCTGCCAGACGATGGCACGGTGGATCGGCTTGCCGGTCCGGCGGCTCCAGACCACCACGGTCTCGCGCTGGTTGGTGATGCCGATGCCGGCCAATACCGCAGGCCGCACCCTGCCCTTCCGGAGCGCGCCGCGCGCGGTCGCGAGGACCGACTGCCAGATCTCCTCCGGGTCGTGCTCGACCCAGCCCGGCCGCGGGAAGTGCTGCGGAAGCTCCTTCTGCGCCACGGCCACGACGTCCATCCTGGCGTCGAACAGGATGGCCCGCGACGAGGTCGTGCCCTGGTCGATGGCGAGGATGTGGGTCATGCTGCGTCCCTTGGCGCCGGCCGGCCGGCGAGATAGGCCTCGAGCCGGGCACGGCCCTCGGCGTCGATGTGGAGCCCGCGCTTGGAGCGGCGCCAGAGGATGTCGTCGGCGGTCTCGGCCCATTCCCGGGTGACCAGGTACTCGACCTCGCGGGCGGTGAGCCCGCCACCGAGATCGAGGCCGAGATCGTCCTCCGACCGGACGCCGGCGAGCAGCGCGTCGATCCGCGTGCCATAGGCGTGGCCGAGGCGGCGGACCAGCGCCGGATCGAGGAAGGCGTAGCGGGCCGCGACCTCGCGCTGCCAGGCAGCGAAGGACGGCCCGACGTCGCCGCCGGGCAGCGGCGCCTTCGCCGTCCAGGGGGCGCCCATGCCGGGGAAGCTCGGGGCGAGACGCCGGAGCGCATCCTCCGCCAGCCGGCGATAGGTGGTGATCTTGCCGCCGAAGACCGACAGCAGCGGCGGCGCGCCGGCCGGAGCGTCGAGGGTGAGGACGTAGTCCCGCGTCGCCGCCTGGGCCTTCGAGGCACCGTCGTCGTAGAGCGGGCGGACGCCGGCATAGGTCCAGCGGATGCGGTCGGCGGTGACCGGCGTCGCCAGATACTCGCTCACCGCCTGGAGCAGGTAGGCGGTCTCGCCCTCCGAGATCGCGACGTCGGCCGGATCGCCGTCGAAATCCTCGTCGGTGGTGCCGATGAGGGTGAAGTCCTCCTCGTAGGGGATGGCGAAACAAATCCGGCCGTCGGCGTTCTGGAAGATGTAGGCGCGGTCGTGCTCGAACAGCCGCTCGACCACGATGTGGCTGCCCTTCACGAGCCGCGTCGGACTGGGGCTGTTGAGACCGAGCACGCCGTGAATCACGTCCGCGACCCATGGCCCGGCGGCGTTGACGAGGGCCCGCGCAGCGATCTCGAAGCGGGTGCCGTCGCGCCGGTCCTCCAGCGACAACCGCCAGAGTCCATCGCCGCGCCGCGCCGCGCAGCAGCGGGTGCGGGTGGCGATCCCTGCCCCGCGGTCGGCGGCGTCACGGGCATTGAGGACGACCAGACGGGAGTCGTCGACCCGGCAGTCGGAATACTCGAAGGCGCGGACATAGGC
>JAEVZM010000188.1 GCA_023392225.1 Pseudomonadota bacterium | reverse complement strand
CCGCCCGGGCAGCCCGGGCCGGCCGCAGCCGGGTCGGCGGATCGTGGCGCTGGCGCTCGACGGCGGTGCCGAGCCGGTGCCGACCGGCGAGCCTGGGCTGCTCGCCGTGCATCGCTCCGACCCGGGGCTGATGCTCGGCTACTGGCAGCGCCCGGAGGAGGACGCCGCCGCGTTCCGGGGCGACTGGTTCGTCTCGGGCGATGTGATCGCGGTCGATGGCGACGGCTATGTCTGGTTCCAGGGCCGCGCGGACGACGTCATGAACGCCGGCGGCTACCGGGTCTCGCCGCTCGAGGTCGAGGCGGCGCTCGTCGGCTGCGCGGGGATCGCGGAGGTCGCCGTCGCCGAGCACGAGGTGCGGGCCGGCGTCCGGATCATCGCCGCCTGGGCGACGACGGCACCGGGTGTCGTCGGCGATGCGGCCCTCGCTCGCGCCCTGCTGGCCCGCGGGGCGAAGACGCTTGCCGCCTACAAGCAGCCCCGCGAGGTGTTCTTCGTCGACGCTCTGCCGCGCACCCCGAACGGCTAGGTGGCCCGCCGCCTCCTCGGCACTCTCGCCGCTGCTCCGGCGCTCGGTTCGCGGCAGGGTTGAACCCCCTTGGCAGGCCGGACCGAAACCTGAAAGGATACGGTCAACAACAAGCCTGCAAGATCTTGGGGGAAACGCGATGCTGCTGGGATTCAATCTCCTGCTCTGGGCGAGCCAGATCACCGACGAGCACTTTCCGCTCTTCGGGAAACTGAAGACGGCGGGGTATGACGGCGCGGAGCTGCCGCTGTTCGGCGGCGCGCCGGAGGACTACGTCCATGTCGGGCGCGCGCTCAGGGACGAGGGCCTCCGCGCGACGGCGGTTTGCGTCATCCCGGACGCGGCGCATGACTGCACGAGCAGCGATCCGAAGATCCGGGCCGAGGGCCTCAACCATCTCAAGTGGGCCATCGACTGCCTGGAGGCTGCCGGCGGCGAGCTGCTCTGCGGCCCGTTCTACCAGCCGCTGGCGGTCTTCTCCGGCAACCCGCCGACCGCGGAGGAGCGCGCCGGCATCGTCGAGGTCCACAAGGCCGCAGCCCGCTACGCCGCGAGGGCCGGAATCAAGCTCGCCATCGAGCCGCTCAACCGGTTCGAGTGCTACGCCGTCAACACCGTGGCCGACGCGGCCGCGATCGTGAAAGGCGTGGACGAGCCGAACTACGGGCTCCTCTACGACACCTTCCACCAGAACATCGAGGAGAAGGATCCGGTCGGCGTCATCGCCCCGAATATCGCGCAGATCATGCATGTCCACACCAGCGAGAACGACCGCGGCACGCCGGGCAAGGGCCACATCCCCTGGGCGGCGACGTTCAAGGCGCTGAAGTCGAGCGGCTATGACGGCTGGTATGTGATCGAGGCGTTCGGACGGGCGCTGCCGGGCATCGCCGAGGCGACGCGGGTCTGGCGCGACTTCTTCCCCCACACCGACGAGGTCTACCAGTTCGGCCACGACTTCCTCCGCGCCGAGTGGGCGAAGGCGTAGCGGGCCGGCGCTCCCCCCGGACGGAAAGGCTTCGCGCCGCGGACGGGGTGCGGCGGGGACCGTTGCTGGGCCATTTAAGAAATCCATTTGCATTCTGAAAAAACTCGATCAGACTGAACGTTCTGGTTGTCAGGGGTTGGGATGGCGCTTCGCGGGACCAATCAGGAGTTTGGCCGACCGTACAATCGCCGGATCGTCCTCGAGACGATCCGGCTGCACGGGCCTCTCACCCGCGCCGACATCGCCCGCCGCGTCGGGCTCACCCCGCAGACCGTCGCCAACATCGTCCGTGAGATCGAGGGGCAGGGCTTCATCGTGGCGAGCCGCGAGGAGCCGAAGGGCCGGGGCTACCCGGCGACGGCGCTGGCGATCGATCCCGAAGGTGGCTTCGCCATCGGCATCCATGTCACGCCGCGGGGCCTCGAGGCGGGCCTGATCAATCTCGGCGGCTCGATCATCGGCCGGGTCCGCCGTGACCTGCAGCGGGTCGAGCCCGACACCGCCTTTCGCGAGATCGAGGCGATGGCGGCCGAGCTCGCCGCCCTCCGGCCGAACGGGCGGATGCTCGGCGTCGGCCTCGCAATGCCCGGACCGTTCGATGTGGAATCGATGAGCTTCGTCGGGCCGACGACGCTCGAGGGCTGGAAAGGCGTTCCGGTTCGCCAGGCGCTCACGATGGCGACAGGCCTGCCGGCCTTCATCGAGATGGACATTGCCGCCGCCGCGCATGGCGAGCGGCTCTACGGAGCCGGCCGCGAATTCCGTGACTTCTACTATCTCTATTTCGGCGTCGGCCTGGGCGGCAGCATGGTGCATGACGGCGCGGCGCTCCGCGGTGCCTGGGGCAATGCCGGCGAGATCGGCCATGTGCCTGTGGTGCCCGACGGGGATCCCTGCCCGTGCGGCAATCGCGGCTGCCTCGAGCGCTATGTCTCGCTCGAAGCCTATGAGCGCCGGGTGGCCGAGATCGGCGAGGCCCGCTGGATCGCGGAGGCGGCGCCGCTGTTCCGCATGGCGCTGCTCACGGTGGAGAACCTCTTCGATCCCGAGACCATCGTCGTCGGCGGCATCGCGCCGCGCAGCCTGATCGAGCAGCTGGTCACCGCGGCAGCGC
>JAEVZM010000173.1 GCA_023392225.1 Pseudomonadota bacterium | reverse complement strand
CCGCCGCTCCCTCGCGCACCATGTCGACCGCATTGAAGCGCGCCGTGAGGTCGTCCGTGACCCCGACCACGATGCCTGCCTTGCCGTCGTCGCTGACGGCGCCGATGGCCACGACTCCGGAGCCCAGCGCCTTCTTGCCGTCGTCGACGAGGCCCGTGAGGTCCTTGGGCGCGATGCCGGTGACGGCGCGGCCGAGGAACTTGACCGAGCCGATCTCGCGCACGTCGCTGTCGGCGCCATCCGTCCGGGCGCCGCCGCCCATGGCGATCGTGCGCCGCGCCTCAGCAAGCTCGCGCTCGAGACGACGGCGTTCGTCGACCAGCGCCTGGACGCGCTCCGCGGCATCCTCGGGCCTGACCTTGAGCGCCAGCGCCACCGCCTTGAGGCGGCGCTCCTGGTCGGCGAGATACTTGCGGGCGGCCGCGCCGGTGAGCGCCTCGACACGCCGCACGCCGGCCGCGACCCCGGCCTCGGCGGTGACCGTGATCAAGCCGATCTCGCCGGGCCGCCCGACATGGGTGCCGCCGCAGAGCTCGACCGACCATTCCCGCCCCGGAACGCCCTCGGGCGCGGCGCCCATCGACACCACCCGCACCTCGTCGCCATATTTCTCGCCGAACAGCGCCATCGCGCCGGATTCGATCGCCGAGTCGCGGTCCATCAGCCGGGTGGTCACCGCGGCATCCTGGAGGACCACCTCGTTGGCGAGCGTCTCGACGCTCTCGAGCTCGGCGGCGTCGAGCGGCTTCGAGTGGGAGAAATCGAAGCGGAGCCGGTCCGGCGCGACCAGCGAGCCCTTCTGGGCGACGTGGCTGCCCAGCACGCTGCGGAGCGCCGCGTGGAGGAGGTGCGTTGCCGAGTGGTTGGCGCGGACCTTCTGGCGCCGGCTGGCATCGATCACCAGGCGGACGGCGTCGCCGACGGCGAGCGTGCCGGCTTCGAGCTTGCCGAAGTGGACGAACAGACCGTCGGCACGCTTCTGGACGTCGCTGACGACGAAGCGCGCCCCCTTGTCGGTCTCGATGATGCCGGTATCGGCGATCTGGCCGCCGGATTCGGCATAGAACGGGGTCTGGTTGACGACGATCGCCAGCTCCTCGCCGGCCTCCGCCCGCTCGACCGCCTCGCCGATGCCGCGCACCATGGCGAGCACCTCGCCCTCGGCCGCTTCCGCGCCGTAGCCGAGGAACTCGGTCGCGCCGAGACGCTCGCGGAGCTTGAACCAGATCGGATCTGTCTGCGCCTCGCCGGAGCCGGCCCAGCTCGCCCGGGCCTCCTCGCGCTGGCGCTCCATCGCCTTTGCAAACCCGTCGGTGTCGACGCCGATACCGCGCACCTTCAGCGCGTCGGCCGTCAGGTCGAGAGGAAACCCATAGGTGTCGTAGAGCCGGAAGGCGACGTCGCCGGCGAGCGTGTCACCGGTGCCGAGCCCGGTGCTCGCCTCGTCGAGGAGGGTGAGGCCGCGGGCGAGCGTGCGCCGGAAGCGGGTCTCCTCGAGGAGCAGCGTCTCGCGGACCAGCGCCTCGGCCCGCAGCAGCTCGGGATAGGCGCGGCCCATCTCGGCCACCAGCGCCGGCACCAGCCGGTACATCACCGGATCCTGCGCGCCGAGGAGGTGGGCGTGGCGCATGGCGCGGCGCATGATGCGGCGCAGCACATAGCCCCGGCCCTCGTTGGAGGGCAGCACGCCATCGGCGATCAGGAACGCCGACGAGCGAAGGTGGTCGGCGATGACCCGGTGGCTGGCCGCCGCCGGCCCTTCCGCGCGGACGCCGGTGATGTCGACCGAGGCCGCGATCAGGGTGCGGAACAGGTCGATGTCGAAGACGCTGTGGACGCCCTGGAGGATCGCGGCGATGCGCTCGAGCCCCATGCCGGTGTCGATCGAGGGCCGCGGCAGGTCGAGCCGCGTCCCGTCGGGAAGCTGCTCGTACTGCATGAACACCAGGTTCCAGAACTCGAGGAAGCGGTCACCATCCTCGTCCGGGCTGCCGGGCGGGCCGCCGGCGACGGCCTCGCCCTGGTCGATGAAGATCTCCGAGCACGGGCCGCAGGGACCGGTGTCGCCCATCTGCCAGAAGTTGGCGCTGGTGCCGATGCGGATGATCTTGTGGTCGGGGAAGCCGCCGATCTTCTTCCACAGGTCGAACGCGTGGTCGTCGTCGGCATAGACGGTGATCACGAGGCGGTCCTTGGAGAGGCCAAGGTCGCGGGTGACCAGGTTCCAGGCCAGCTCGATCGCCTGTTCCTTGAAGTAATCGCCGAAGGAAAAGTTGCCGAGCATCTCGAAGAAGGTGAGATGGCGCGCGGTGTAGCCGACGTTGTCGAGGTCGTTGTGCTTGCCGCCGGCCCGCACGCATTTCTGCGACGAGGTCGCCCGCGGATAGGGCGGCTGGGCGCGGCCGGTGAAATAGTCCTTGAACGGGACCATGCCGGCATTGGTGAACATCAGCGTCGGGTCGTTGCGCGGCACCAGCGGGCCGGAGGCGACCGGAGTGTGACCGTTCTTCTCGAAATAGCCGAGGAACAGGGAACGGATATCGTTGACCGAATTCATATCTTCTCTTCGACCTGAGGGCCCGGACGCGAGCAAAGAAGGACAACCGCCGGCGGTTTTAGCGCCGACGCCGCGACATTGTCCACAAGACTGCCGAGGCCGGCAGGCGGAACCCTATTGCGCCTTCGGCGCGTCCTCGTTGACCACCGCCTCGAAGCGCTTCTCCCACTTGAGATAGCTGCCGGCCGAGCCGAGCACGAAGGGCGAGAAGGCGATTATCCAGGTCATCCAGGAATTGAACATCCGGGCCGGAAAGCGGAGCGGGCGCATCATGTCGACGAACAGGACGACACGGACGGCATTGGTGTGGTTCCAGGCCTCGTGGTCGAAGGTGTCGTCGAAGATCATCACCTTCCCCTCCTCCCAGTGCCGGGTCTCGTTCCCGACCCGGATGCCGCACTCCTGCGTCGGCTCGGGAATGAGCAGGGCGAGATGCAGCCGCAGGACGCCCTTGTACGGGCCGCGATGCGGCGGAAGATGCTTGCCGGGCGCCAGGATCGAGAAGAAGGCGGTCTTCATCCCCGGGATCTTCTTGAGGACCTTGACCGTCTCGGGGCAGCGCTTGCAGTTGCCGGCCGCCTTGATGCCGTAGGCGTAGAAGAAGAAGGTCTTCCAGCCGTCGTCCTGGGAGAGGTTCTTCTGCTCCTTGGAGATGTCCTGGAAGTTGGGCATGTGGGCCGCATAGGGCAGCAGCTCGTCGAGCTCGGCCCGGACCTTCTTCCAGTCGGCCTCGATCGACGGCACCCAGGGGAAGTCCTTCACGTCGAAGAACGGCTGGTCGCCCACGGTGGAGTTCTTGCCGAAGTAGCGGTCCATGCCCCAGACCACCTTGCGGCCCATCCGCATGAAGGCGCTGCCGATGGCGCCACGCTGTTCCGGCACGGCCTGAGTCTTCTGCATCGCCATCTCCCCACACGGATTCGCGAGGGAGGTTACTTTCGGACCCGGCCCCGCTCAACAAATTCCCTGTATACTGGAACGGTTAAGAGCTACGCGAGGCGAATTGCCCCAGCCTCGTCGATGGTCCAGAACGGATTGTGGGCCACCTCCCAGAGATGACCATCCGGATCGGCGAAGTAGCCGGAATAGCCGCCCCAGAAGGTCTCGTGGGCGGCACGGGTGATCACCGCACCGGCGGCGGCGGCTTCGGCGAGCACCGCATCGACCTCGGCCCGGTCGCTGGCATTGTAGGCGAGTGCCATGCCGGAGAAGGTGGCGCCAGCGTCGGCCACAGCCCCGTCCTCGGCGAGCGCGGGCCGCGACCACAGCGCGAAGATCATGCCCGGCATCTGGTAGAAGGCGACGCCATCCTCGGTGTTGCCGCGGCGCCAGCCCAGCCCCTCCTCGTAGAAGCGCCGGGCGCGGGCGACATCGGCCACCCCGAGCGTGACCAGGCTGAGACGCTGTTCCATCGATCGTCCTTCCAATGCAACCCGCCGCCCGCCACTCACGCGGACGCCATGCCGGCGGGAAGCAGGGCAACCGAAACGCTCTGGCAGGAGCGCGGCCCTCAGGGCCGCACCGGCCTTCTCCTAGGAAAGGTCCTCGAGCGCGTCCGGCCCGGCGTCGTCCTCCGGGCCGCCCTTCTCGAGAAAGCGCTCGGCGATCAGGCCGGCGTTCTGGCGAATGGCCTGCTCGATGGCGGTGGCGACGGCAGGATTCTCGCGGAGGAACAGCTTGGCGTTCTCACGGCCCTGGCCGAGACGCTGGCTGTCGTAGGAGAACCACGCTCCCGACTTCTCGACGATGCCGGCCTTGACGCCGAGGTCGACGAGCTCGCCGCTCTTGGAGATTCCCTCGCCATACATGATGTCGAACTCGACCTGCTTGAACGGCGGCGCGAGCTTGTTCTTGACCACCTTGACGCGGGTCTGGTTGCCGACGACCTCGTCGCGCTCCTTGATCGCCCCGATGCGGCGGATGTCGAGACGGACCGAGGAGTAGAACTTGAGCGCGTTGCCGCCCGTGGTCGTCTCCGGGTTGCCGAACATGACGCCGATCTTCATCCGGATCTGGTTGATGAAGATCACCATGGTGTTGGAGCGGTTGATCGAGCCGGTCAGCTTGCGGAGCGCCTGGCTCATCAGGCGGGCCTGGAGGCCGGGAAGCTGGTCGCCCATCTCGCCCTCGATCTCGGCCTTGGGCGTGAGCGCGGCGACCGAATCGACCACCAGCACGTCGATCGCCCCCGACCGCACCAGCGTGTCGGCGATCTCGAGCGCCTGTTCGCCGGTGTCGGGCTGCGAGATCAGGAGGTCATCGAGATTGACCCCGAGCTTGCGGGCATAGACCGCGTCGAGCGCGTGCTCGGCATCGATGAAGCCGCAGATGCCGCCCTTGCGCTGTGCCTCGGCGATGGTGTGGAGGGCCAGCGTCGTCTTGCCTGACGACTCCGGGCCGTAGATCTCGACGATGCGGCCCCGCGGCAGGCCGCCGATGCCGAGTGCGATGTCGAGGCCGAGCGAGCCGGTCGGCACCGTGCCTATCTCGACCGGAGTCTCGTTCTTGCCCAGGCGCATGATCGAGCCCTTGCCGAAGGCGCGCTCAATCTGGCTGAGCGCCGCATCCAACGCCTTCGACTTGTCCATTGCATGCCCCTCGATCACGCGGAGATTGGCTGAAGCCATGATTTTCGTCGCTCCTTATTCCACACCATCGGGAGTCGTTCAAAGGCAATCCGAAAGGACGCACCGCTGACCCACTGCACGGCAGTGTACACGATCCGTTCACAAGAACAAGAAGAGAACGAACAAGTCCACGAGAAAGGCCGGCATCCGCCCGGGACGCCGGCCTCCACAGGGGTTGGGGCGCCGAAGCGCCGCGCGGCTAGAGGCTGAAGTCGCCGTCGTTGAACTTGTGCAGCCCCAGCACCTTCAGCGAGGCATCGACCTTGCCGTCGCCATTGGTGTCGACATAGACCGCGGTGAAGCCGTCCTTCTTGAACTGCTTGTAGCGAACCTCGCCGTCACCGTCCTTGCTGAACCCGGACTTGCCGATGAAATCGAGCTTCGGCTTGATCATCTTCGAGAAGTCGATCACGTCCTTCTTGTCGAAATCGGCGATGATGTCGGTCTTGTCGATCTTCTTGTCGAGGACCTTCTTCGACTTGAAGATGAACTTGTCCTTGCTCAGGGTCGACTTGAAGAGCGAATCCTCGGCCGCCATCGACGACGCGCCGTCGCTGCCGTCCTCGTCGCCGTAGAGCACGTCCTTGCCGGTATTGGCCTGGAGCTTGTCCTTGCCCAGCCCGCCGAACAGGATGTTGTCGATGCCCTTCACCGCCCTGAGATTGTCCTTGCCGGCGCTGCCGGAGATCTCGTTGAGGATGCCCTCGAAATCCTTGTCGCTGCCGCGGACATTGGCGATGAAGATGCCGGAGTCGTAGGAGCTGTCACCGGTGTCGGCGATGGCGATCTTGATGTCGTTCACACCCTCCTTGACCTTGGCGATGACGGTCAGCTTGTTGCTGACGCCGTCATACTCGATCTGGATGGACCCGTTGGTGTTGTCCTGGAAGTAGCCCTTGTTCTGGTCGAGGATGCTGAGCGGCTTCTTCGAATCGCCGCCGAAGAAGGCGGCGTTCTTGCCGTTGACCATCACTGCCGCGATATCGACGAAGGTGCTGCTCGAGAACTCGGGATACTCGTCCGAGCCGAAGACGACGTCGAACATGATCGTCTTGACGCCTGCGGCGGCATTGACCTTGAACGTGAGCACGGAGGCATCCTGGGTCACGCCGGCACTCGGGAAGGCACCGTTGATGATCGCCTGGAGGTCCGAGTCGCTCGCGGACATGCCGAGGTTGTGCTGCCCGTAGCTGCCGCTGGTGTTGGAAGACGGCGGCGTGCCGTCGCCGCTGGTCAGGAGGATGCCCGGGCCGTCGATCTTGGCCTTGCCAAGCGACAGGCTGTCGAAGGTGGAAGCGGCGGAGTTCTTGCCGAAAAAGGTCACCGACCCGGAAACCAGGCTGATGCCGCCCGACGACTGGAACAGCGTGTCGGCGAACGCTTCGGCATTGCCATCGTACTCAGTGAAACTGTTTGTCACGTAAGGTCTTCCTCTATTAGGGAAAAACGCAGCCGACGAATCGTCTCGCCCGACAAGCGCGGCGGGATGCTGCCGGCCGTTCGGCATCTGTCAGTGAAGTTGGTCACAGGCGCATGAACGACAGTCGATCCCTCGGCCACGGGTCGGATGATGGCGACCAAGGCGGGCCGAAGTCCGGCCTCTTTCGGCCGTTGCCCGGCCGAAGCGAAGGCGGGATGATGGCGCATCCCGCGGCGCCCCACCGAGGCCATCGATGCACCACTCTTCCGCCTTCGCCGTCTTCGGCGGCGCGACCGTCGACCACGCCGCGGCGACGCTCGCGGCGCCGGTGATGCATGCCTCCAATCCCGGCGTCGCGCGGACGGCGCCGGGTGGCGTCGGACTGAACGTCGCCCGCGTCCTCGCCCGGCTCGGGCGGCGCGTGCGGATGGTGAGCCGGCTGGGCGAGGATGCCGACGGGACGGCGGTGCTCTCGGCCGCCCACGCCGACGGGGTCGACACCGGCGCGATCACGACATCGCCGACGGGCCGCACCGCGACCTACCGCGCCGCCTTCGGCGACGACGGCGAACTGATCATCGGCATCGCCGACATGGCGATCTTCGACGAGCTGACGCCGGAGGCCGTGGCGCCGGCGCTCGCCATGGGGCCGCCGGGCGAGACGCTGGTGCTCGACGCCAACCTCCCGGCGGCGACGCTCGCCTTCCTCGCGGCGGAAGGCGTCAGAAACGGCGGGAGCATCGCCGCGATCGGCGTCTCCCCGGCCAAGGTGGTGCGGCTCGCGCCGCTGCTTGGGCGCATCACGTGCCTGTTTGCGACACGGCGCGAGGCGGCCGCCCTCCTCGCCCGGCCCGACGATCCGGAGGTGCCGACGCGCGAGCTCGCGCTGGCGCTCGCCGGGCGCGGGGCCGGCCATGTGATCGTCACCGACTCGGGCAATCCGCTGGCCGCGGCGGCGGGCGGCGAGGCGCACCTCTTTCCGCCCTTCCCGGCGCATGTGGCGAGCGTCAACGGCGCCGGCGATTCCCTTGCGGCCGGCCTCCTCCATGGCCTCGCCGGCGGGGCGAGCTTCTTCGACGCCGTGCTCTACGGCCTCGGCGCCGCCGCGATCACGGTCGAGGACGATGCCACCGTGGCGCCGGGAATCAGCGCCGCGGCGGTGCGCGAGCGCGTGGTCCGGGCGCGCGTGGTCACGTGAGCCGGCCGGCGAGGCTTGCCGGTATCGGCCTCCGGATGGCAAAAGCCGCGCCGAAGGCAAGGGGCGAGGCCGGCCGCATGGCCCGGCTGCCGACACGAGGAACGTGAAGATGCTGCTCTCGATCAGCCCAGAAGTCCGATCCGCACTCGAGTCCGGGCTGCCGGTGGTGGCGCTCGAGACCACCATTGTCAGCCACGGCATGCCCTGGCCGGAGAACATCGAGACGGCGCTGGCCGTCGAGGCGGTGGTCCGCGAGGGTGGCGCCGTGCCGGCCTCGATCGCCGTGCTCGACGGACGCATCCGGGTCGGGCTCGACAAGGCCGATCTCGAGCACCTCGCCAAGGCCGAAGGCGTCGCCAAGCTGTCGCGCGCCGACCTCGCCTGGGCGGTGGTCACCGGGCGCCCGGGCGCGACCACCGTCGCCGCCACCATGATCGTCGCGGCGCGGGCCGGCATCGGCGTGTTCGCCACGGGCGGCATCGGCGGCGTCCACCGCGGCGCCGAGCTGAGCTTCGACATCTCCGCCGACCTGACCGAGCTGGCGCGGACGCCCGTGACGGTGGTGGCGGCCGGCGCCAAGGCGCTTCTCGACCTGCCGAAGACGCTCGAGATGCTCGAGACCCTCGGCGTCCCGGTGGTCTGCCACGGCACCGACCAGTTCCCGGCCTTCTGGTCGCGCGAGAGCGGACTTGCCGCACCCATCCGGCTCGACGACGCCGGCGCGATCGCCGCCTTCATCCGGGCCCGCGAAGCGCTCGCCCTCGGCGGCGGCATGCTGGTCGCCAACCCGGTGCCGGCCGCGGACGAGATCCCGGCGCGCGAGATCGGCGACCACATCGAGGCCGCCTACGCCGACAGCGTCGCAGCCGGCGTCACCGGCAAGGCCGTGACCCCATACCTCCTCGACGCGATCCTCAAGCGGACCGGCGGGCGCAGCCTCGTCACCAACATCGCGCTGATCCGCAACAATGCGCGGGTCGCAGCCGAGATCGCGTCCGCGCTGGCGCGCTAGAGGCGCCGGGGCGCCGGCCCCTGAAGGCACAAGGCCCCGGCATCGCGCTTGGATGCGCTCGCAGGTTTCGCGGCGGGATTGCAGACGTCTGTCGAATCCGGGTGGCCTCGTTCGTCATGGCTGGTGTGTGTGGTCGCGAACGGGAGATTCGACATGTTCCAGCGGCGCGTTGCCATCATCGGCGGTCTCGGCGCCACCGGGCGCCCGGTGTTCGAGCGCCTGCAGGCGCGGTGCGTCCGGGCGGTTCCCGTATCGCGGACCACGCGACCGGCCTTCGACTGGCGCGACCGCGCGAGCTGGCCGGCGGCGCTCCACGGCGCGACGGCGGCCTACGTCACCTATCCACCCGGGCTTGGCGCCCCGACTGCGGCCGACGACATCGGCACCCTCGCCGGGGTCGCCGCCGAGATGGGCATCGAGCACCTGGTGCTGCTGTCGCTACGCGGCAAGCGTCGCGCCCTCCGCGCCGAGCGGCGGCTTCGTGCGGGGCCGCTCGACCACACCATCCTTCGCGCCGACGTCCTTCGCCCCGGCCAGGCCGCGACCGCGCTCTACGACGCCATCGCCGACCTCGCGGTCGCCGCGCTCTGCGACCCGGCCCATCTCAACCGCACCTACGAGATCGAGCGCGGCGGCGAGATCGTGCCGGTCCGCAACCCGCCCGGCTCCGCCGGTACCGGACTGGGCATCGATCGCGGCCGGGGCACGCCGCCGCGGCATGCGGCGCGCGTCGATCCCGAGCCGTCCCACACGTCGTGACCGAAACAGCCAGGAGCACGGAGAGACCGATGCGGACGATCATTGCGGCAACGTTCATGACCCTCGACGGCGTGATGCAGGCGCCCGGCGGGCCCGAGGAAGACCCGAGCGGCGGCTTCGTCCACGGCGGCTGGCGCGCCGGCGACTGGGACGATGGCGTCGGCGCGGCGATCGACGAGGTCTTCGCGGAGCCGTTCGACCTCCTCCTCGGCCGGCGCACCTACGACATCTTCGCCGCCCACTGGCCGTTCGTGCCGACCGAGCCGTCGGCCCCGGGATACGACCCCGGGATGGCGGCGATCGCGGAGAAGTTCGGCAGCATCACCAAGTACGTCGCCACCCACCGCCCGGAAGAGCTCGCCTGGACCGGCACGGAGTGGCTCGGGCCCGACCCGGTCGCCGCGCTCCGCACGCTCAAGCAGGCTGACGGCCCCAATCTCCTCCTCCAGGGCAGCGGCGCGCTGATCCAGACCCTGCTCGCCAACGACCTGATCGACCGGTTCCGCCTGATGGTCTCGCCGATGGTGCTCGGCAAGGGGAAACGCCTGTTCGGCGACGGCACGCTGCCGCGGAGCCTCCGCCACACCGGGACCACGACGACGCCCGGCGGCACCGTCGTCATCGACTACACGCTCGGCGGCGCGGTGACGACGGGCTCCTTCGCCATGGAGACGCCGACGCCCGAGGAGCGCGCCCGGCGCGAGCGGATGGCGAGCGAGGCGGCCGGGTCGTGAGCCCGGCGCCGGCTACTGGCCGAGGGTCTCCTTGACGGCGACGGCGAGCTGCTTGAGCGAGAAGGGCTTGGGCAGGAAGTGGAAGTCCTCGCCCTCGGGGAGGTTCTTCTTGAACGCCTCCTCGGCATAGCCCGAGACGAAGATGATCTTGAGCTCGGGCCGGGTCTTGCGCAGCTCGCGCAGCAGCGAGGGCCCGTCGAGCTCGGGCATGACCACGTCGGAGACGACGAGGTCGACCTGGCCGCCGGCCTCCTGCATCACGTCCAGCGCCTCGACGCCCGAAGCCGCCTCGTAGACGCGGTAGCCGCGCGAGACGAGCGCCCGGGCGGCGAAGCTGCGCACCGCCTCCTCGTCCTCGACGAGGAGGATCGTGGCGCTGCCCGTGAGGTCGGCGATCCGCGGCTCGACCTCGGCCGCGGCGACGGCCTTCTCGCCCTCGGGGGACACGTAGCGCGGGATGAAGACCCGAAACACGGTGCCCTTGCCGACGGTCGAATCGAAATGGATGTAGGCCTCGGTCTGCTTGACGATGCCGAAGACGGTGGAGAGGCCGAGGCCGGTGCCCTTGCCCACTTCCTTGGTCGAGAAGAACGGCTCGAAGATGCGCTCGCGCACGTCGGGCGGGATGCCGGCGCCGGTATCCTCGATCTCAAGCAGCACATAGTCGGCCGGCGGCAGCGGCCGGTAGGGGAAGGCGGCGACCTCGGCCGCGAGGAGGTTGCGGGTGCGGATGGTCATGGTGCCGCCGCTCGGCATCGCGTCGCGGGCGTTGACGGCGAGATTGACGATCACCTGCTCGAACTGGTTGAGGTCGGCCTTGATCGGCCAGAGGTCCGGCCCGGCCAGCACCTCGAGCCGGACGTTCTCGCCGAGCAGCCGGCCGAGCAGGGCCGAAAGGTCGGAGATCAGGTCGCCGAGCTGCAGGACCTGCGGACGCAGGGTCTGGCGGCGCGAGAAGGCAAGCAGCTGCCGCACCAGGCCGGCAGCCCGGTTGGCGTTCTGCTTGATGTTCATGATGTCCTGGAAGGACGGATCGCTCGGCCGGTGATTGGCGAGCAGGAGATCCGAGAAGCCGATGATCGCGGTGAGCAGGTTGTTGAAGTCGTGCGCGATGCCGCCGGCGAGGCGGCCGACCGTCTCCAGCTTGTGGCGCTGCGACAGCTGCTGCTCCAGCGCGCGATGCTCGGTGATCTCGATGGCATTGACGATCACCGCGTCGCGACCGTCGGCGCCGTCCTCGACGGCATTGATGTAGAAGCGGGCGCTGCGCTCGCCGTCGCCGGTGATGCCGACGTCGATCGGCGGGATCACCCCGGGGCGCCGGATCGCCGAATCGAGCGCGGCGGCGATGACCTCGCGATCCGGCTCGGCAACGAGGTCGATGAGGCGGCGGCGCCCGGTCCAGCCGGCGAGGCCGCTCTTGAACAGCCGCAGGAACGCGGCGTTGGTGCGGCCGATGGCGCCGTTCCGGTCAAGCGCGGCGATGGCGATCGGCGTGTTGTTGAAGAAGCGGGTGAAGCGGACCTCGGCAGCGCGGAGCGCCTCGGCCCCCTCCTCCCCGGGGCTGCGGTTGAGCACGATCGTCCGGGTCGCGCCGGGGGCGCCGTCGGCGGCGATCGGCACACGGTGCAGAAGCCGCACCGGCAGGCTCTGGCCGTTGCGCTTGACGAGGTCGAGGTCGATGGTCTCGGTGCGGTCATGGCCGCGCTCGGCCAGCACGCCGGCGAGCAGGGAGACGCTCTCGCCGCGGACCAGGTCGCCGAGCGACAGCGAGCCGGCGTCGAACTGGGCAATGTCGATGCCGAGCCACTCGGCGAGCGTCGCGTTGAGATAGACGATGCGCCCATCCGGCTCGGTCGAGAAGAAGCCGGCCGGCGCGTGATCGAGATAGTCGATGGCGTGCTGGAGCTCGAGGAACACCGATTCCTGCTGGGCGCGCTCGTCGGTGACGTCGGCCACGGTCCAGGCCGCCGCCTTGCGGCCATTCGCCGGCGTGGACGGCATCGGCCGGACCCGGACGCGGTACCAGCGCGGTCCTTCCCCGGGCGCCCCGGGGAGCGGTCCGCCGAGGCGGATCTCCTCCTCGGCGACGCGCCCCTCGCGGGCGGCCTGCGCCACGCGGTAAACCGCCTCCGCCGCCTTCGGCTCCCCGGCGAAGACGCGCTCGACGGCGCGGACCTCGCCGTCACGGCTTCCCGTCAGCTGGTCGTAGGCCGGGTTGGTGTAGATGACCCGACCCGCATCGTCGGCGATCATCACCCCTTCGTTGAGATCCTCGAGATAGCCACGGGCGACGTCGACCTCCGGCCGGCGGACGCCGATCCGGACCAGGCCGAGCGCGAAGAGGAGCAGCATCGCCACGCCGATCACGGCGAGAATGGCGAGCAGGCCGAGCATCAGCGGCTCGGTCTCCTCGCCATCGACGAGCATGAAGCCGATCGCCACGCCGATGAGCCCGCAGACGACGATGATCAGCCGGCCGATGCCGCCGATGCCTTCCTGTCCGCCCTGTCCACCGACGGCACGTCCCGTGCGCACCGGCGCCTCGACCGCATCGTCGATGTCGGTGCCACGTGCCACCGGCGCGCCCCGCGTCACGTCGTGTTGCCCCATCCCGTCATCGGCGTCATCCTATCTGCCCGCCCCCCGCCCGGCCGCCAGTCGGGCCATCTGCCTTGCCGCGGTCGCAATTCCGCCTTTCGACGGCCCCATCTCTGGCGCAACGGGGATAACGCACGGAGCCCGGGCTTCACCAACGCCCCGGGCCTTGCATTCCAGAGGCATCGCTCAAAAACTGTGACCGTCCGACGATTCGCCGACAAGGACTGTGCCGATCACGGCGTTATTGAGCAAGGTCGGCGATCATCGGCGGCGTCAGGGAACGCCTAAAAATATGCAGGACATGCTGGTTCCCATCTTCGGCGAAAACGGTGCAATCATAGTTCAGTACGCCATCACTCTTGCAGTCGTCGTCGCGTTGATCGTCCTGGTCGTGTGGGGCATTCGCCACTTTGGCGGCGGCTCGGCAAGCCCGGCGGTCCGCGGTCGCCTGCCCCGTCTCGCGATCAACGACACGCTGCCGGTCGCCAACAAGCGCAAGCTCGTGCTGCTGCGCCGCGACAATGTCGAGCACCTGGTGCTGATCGGCGGTCCCAGCGATATCGTGGTCGAGCCCTCGATCGTGCGGCAGCGGGTTGCGCAGCGCTCGGGCCAGGCAACGGCGACCCGGCCCGCGACGGCGGCCGCTGCGGCAGCGGCGGCAATGGCGGCCGGCCCGGTCGCCC